>SLDF01000220.1 GCA_007125435.1 Saprospiraceae bacterium | reverse complement strand
CCAAGAACTATCATCACACCTGCAATGATCAATAACAAACCTAAGACCAGTGTCAATCCAATCGCCAGGATGCGTTTCCTTATAAAACCTCGCTTCTTGAAGGTGTGCATGTAATAACTTTTATTAAAACCATTCATCAGCTCTAACATGCCATTAGATGAGAAAAATAAGGCAAGAATCACACCAATAGATAAAGTACCTCCTCTTGGGATATTGGTCAGATTATCTAATGTACTAAAAATAAAGCCTTCTGCTTCATGAGGCATGATCTTATCCAAAAACTCCTGGATGATCTCCGTAAGATTGTCCACCGGGATATAGGGCAGAAATGTCAGAAAAACGATCAATGATGGAAACAATGCTAAAAAAAAGCTAAACGCCACCGAATTGGCCCTGGTCAGGATATCATCCCGCTGCGCTTCTTTTGCGATGAAGGCAACAATATCAAACAAAGGAATCCCCCCAAATCCCGCGAAAGATGTGGTTTTAGAGAAGCGAACAATCCATCTGATTGGGGGGATGGCCAGCCACTTTCTTACTTTCTTAATTTTATCCTGACTAATCAAAATACGGCTTTATAGGGTTCAACCATGCTGATGGTGCCTCTACTCTTTCTAATGATTGTGCATTGATAAAACACAATTTGACACTACCTTGATTAATCAATTGGTCATTTTCATTGAAAAGTTCACAATGAATGGTAACATCTGACTCCGGCATTTTTCGCATCTCCGTCTTGATAGCTATGCGCTCATCATAAGTTGCTGGTCTCAAAAACCGGGATTGCAGTGACATGACAGGCATGATGATGCCGAGTCGATCCTCCATATCCTTATAGCTAAGACCAATACTTCTAAAAAGCTCTACCCTACCCACTTCATAATATGTAATATAATGACCGTGATACAGATAGCCCATCTTATCCGTTTCGGCATAAAGCACTCTTCTATATGCGGTGTGAGACAGCATGGTGTACGATACAATTAACAAAATCTCAAATATAGGTTAATTCATCAAACTGCCTTGACAATTATACCTATTACTTTCGATTAAGTAATGTGAGGTAGAGTCCCTCAATCTCATCCTTTCGAGACCTCAACTCTTTAAAACTCACCTGGAATGTATATATACTTTTAAACCTGAAGAATGTGACCCTTTGGTTGATAAAAGTTAAAGCCATTGATATTGTAAAGTAATTCGCGATGATTAAAAAATACTGTAATACAGATGTCGATATCAATTCAAACCCTGACCGTTCAATATTTTTGCTATTGACAAAGTAGGTTGTCGCTAGAACTTGTAAATCTTCTGAGCCTTCTTTATGATCAAAATGATCTATCAAATTCAACAATCCCTCAAGATACCATTCTAAAACCTTTCGCTTTTTCTCAGCAGGACTCCAATCATGGCGAATAGAATACCAATAATCAAAAAGTGTTCCCCCATGCAAAACCAACCTGCCATCTGGATGCCATTCTGATATCAAAGTCGGAGAGTAATACTTAAATCTACCTTTTCTTTTACCAATTGGCAGATCAATAAATGGTGCATAGTTCAGCCCTATGATAGGAATACATAGTGCGAAGAAAATGTAGCCGGTAAAGTAAGATATAGCAGCAACGCCAATCACAGAAACTAATAAAGCTACACATACAAATGCCAGATAGTTGTTTTGCTGAGATATTGTTTTGTCATAAAACCGATGTGGTACATCAAGCATGTTTATTGTTATTTAAAAGTATAAATTATTAAAATCAGTCCCGCTGTTTGAGTACATTTCGTTAGATGGCTTTGGGCATCACCTCCTATCCATCCTCTCACCAGATATTGGCGAGAGGATGGATAGGAGGTCGCTATGCTCCGGGGCTCGCTATTCGCTCGGCCTCGATTTCGCAAATGCTACATCGAGTCTGACTCCGCTTCGCTACGCACCCACTCCGCAGCGCTGATGCAATGAAGTCTAAAAAAAACAACACAACAGAATCTACCTTATAATTCTTTGTCTTAAGTCAACCTTTAGCAACTTGGACTCAAATCGAAAAAACTTTGCTGCATGATAATTCTCAATCATACTTCCAGGTTCATCAGTTATGAAGTGCAGGCCGTTATTCTACTTCTCAAGTAGCTTAGAAAAGTTCTCGATACTTCAGATGACTTCAAATTTACTTCGATATAGTCCTGTAAACTACAGTCGTATTGTTCCTTTAGAAAATAAATCGCCAGGTAAAGTGAATTGGTCTTATATTCTGATTTGATCCATCTTGAAACATTTCAGTGAATTGATAGATCACACCAATGGATGAGGCGTTCAGCAGATCAAAGCGACGGAAGAAATCACCTTTAAATCCGATCATCATCTCTCCCTGGATATTGAAAACATTAGCAAATGGCTTGACATCTTCACTGAATGCAGTGTTGCTTTTGCGATAAGAGAAGGTTGTAGTGCCATTTGCACTAATGCGAATACCGCCCTGTAAATAAGCATTACTTTTAAACTTACCCAGATTGGGCTTGTAATAAAAACGCACCTGTAAGGGTATGCTCAAATTTCGCTGTACCAACCTTGTATATTTAATATTATCTCCGGCCCTACTTATCCGAAGTACGTCTTCCTCAGGTGCTGGCCCGACCTCACCATCAAAATTGTAGGCATTCTGTTCGATTTCTATTCCAGATACAGCAGAAAATCTGGGACTAAGTGTTCGTTCGAACAAAAGGCCTATCTGTACATTACTGTGTCCATCTTGATAAATATCAGAAGGCAAGGCACCAGCAAGGCTGATACCTGCACCAAAACTAAAATATGTCCTAAAATAAGGTTCATAAACCTTATCAGTGTCATCAGTCTGCCCAAACCCTAAGTGCCCGAATAGAAACAAAAAAAACATAACCGGTAATAACCCTTTCATAATTCTCATTCTTTTTTTTTACATAAAATCTTTATGACGCGGAAATAAGATCTGAATGATCTTCCTGCGATTCAGACGCAAAGGTAAGGTGAGGGGTAAAGCCGAAAATTGATCTATGTTAATTTATGAAGCACTTCTCTTTTTACTTTCTGCACTTCGTATCCTGCTGAGTGATTCAGGCTGAATATTAAGGTATGTGGCTAAATATTTTAGTGGAATTTCCTCCACATACTCCGGGTATTTATCAAGAAGGGTTCTATATCGTTCAGAAGCGGTCTTAGTGAGCAAGGCCACTTCTCTTTCTTCTCTAAAGATATAGTACTGTTCTACGGCTGTTCTTCCGAATTTATTGCTTTCGGGATACGCTTCGTAAAGCCCCTGCAAGAAAGAGTGAGGAATTGATGCCAGAGTAGTCGGTCTCAGAGCCTGAATAAAAAACTTAGATGGCAACTGCTGAATAAAAGATGCATAGGCACAATTAAATTCATACTGGAATGAGAAATCAAAACTAATATCTTGCCCTTTGGCTATAACAAAGTGTCGAGTGCAGCCGTCTAATACTATGGACAGATACTTTTCCACTTCACCTTCTCTGATGATAAAATCATTTTTTTCAAACCGTCTGATTCTTATATCTTTTACAAATACTTGCCAATGCTCGTCTTCCATTGGCATATAATCATATAGAAGACGTCTAGCTTTATCAAGTGCATCTGAAATGTCCATTTCAATTCTATTTTATTTTCATACCAACACATTTTGCAATTTACACTTTTTATTAACCATTTAGAGCGAGTGTAATTCAAAATGTTGTCTATA
The DNA here is from genome assembly GCA_007125435.1 of Saprospiraceae bacterium. GTDB lineage: Bacteria > Bacteroidota > Bacteroidia > Chitinophagales > Saprospiraceae > SLDF01. The sequence goes on along the minus strand of SLDF01000220.1, from coordinate 2,393 downwards.
AGTAAAAAATAGTATCTGACTCCAACATCCAGATAGAAGCCAAGCCGCAGCGTGATGCCATATTAATAGCGCAGGGCGTCAGCCCTGGGTTTGCAAATTTATCACCAAATACTTTGGCGCTATTTTTGTGCTGAAAGAAGCAAGAATCTTGAGAAAGCAATTCGACCGAACTACCAATAAAACTTGAAAGCTTTCATTCATCTTCAAGCATAAACAGCGAAGTGGACAAAGTCCACGCAGCGTAAACGTCAAGCAAAGGCGCTAGCCGAATGCTTGACATTAAACAGCGAAGCGTTAAACTTTTGATACCCGATAACCCGTAACCGACAACGGACAACGGACAACAGACAACCGATTTTCGCGTGAGGGATAGAAGCGATATGAGTGGCTGTCGAATGGTAAGCAGGAACAGATGTATGGGGGCGACCGAAGGAAGCCATCATACATCTTGTGACTGCCCATGAGACAGTCAGGAATACAAGCGAATAGCCCGACCTCCATCTCGACCCTAGGGAGAGATGGAGGTCACGCCCAAAGCCAAAATAACTCTTCAATTCAATTCATCACAAAAGCGCAGATTGGTTCGTAAGATAAATTATTTTTTTCTACTTTTGACCATTGCGAAAACAAGACGTGTAACTCGATGCTTGCAATAATCCTGATTCCTTTTATTGTGTCTATTCTTTTTTTGGTGCCGGGAAGAAGGCGTCAATTATCGGTGTGGATGACGCGATCTGCTGTAGTCCTACCACTGGGATTATTCCTGGTGCTGCTATGGCATGGCATCGACGCTGATGCGGGCAGGATCGGCGCGGGTAATGATATGTTATCTTTTGATTGGTCGGTGCGGCTAGACGGCTTGGGTTATATGTTCGCCATGCTTATCACGGGTATAGGGACACTGATTTTTCTCTATGCCGGCGGTTATATGAAGGGGAAGGCCGGTGACACTCGACTACTTGGTTTTCTGAGTTTATTTATGGGCGCTATGCTAGGTGTGGTCATGGCCAATAATCTGATCGCCTTATTTTTATTTTGGGAATTGACCAGTATCAGTTCGTTTTTTCTGATCGGTTTTAAAAATGAGGATGAGGCATCGAGAGAATCTGCCCTGAAAGCGCTATCGGTGACTGGCGGAGGTGGACTCATCATGCTTGCCGGACTCATCATGCTGGGAGAAGTGGCCGGAACCTATCAGATATCTGAAATGATATATGAAGCCGGGACTATCAAGGAGCACACATTGTTTGTTCCCATTTTGATCCTTGTATTTTTTGGAGCATTGACTAAGTCAGCACAATTTCCATTTCACTTTTGGTTACCTGGGGCGATGAAGGCACCCACACCGGTCTCTGCCTATCTGCACTCAGCTACCATGGTAAAAGCCGGTGTGTATTTACTGGCTAGATTTAATCCTATCCTAGGCGATCACCCATACTGGAATTATACATTAATGCTATTTGGCGGGGTGACTATGCTGTATGCAGCGATTCACGCCGTACTGCGGACAGATATGAAATCTATACTAGCCTATAGTACCGTCTCTGCTCTGGGTGTGATGGTGTTTTTAATCGGCATGGGGTCGGAAAAATCTATTTTGGCCTTGAGCGTATTCATAGTGGTGCATGCCCTGTATAAGGCTTCTTTATTCATGACTACCGGTGTAGTAGACTATGCTGCAAAAAGCAGAGATATATCAAAACTAAGCGGTCTACGTAAAGTCATGATGCCACTGGCTGCAGCAGGCCTACTGGCGGCAGTAAGCAATGCGGGTATCCCACCCAGTGTTGGCTTCATTGGCAAGGATCTCATCTACGAAGGCACACTTCACGCTGTAGAATGGGCCTGGCCACTGACTGTGCTGGCCGTACTGACAAACATATTCCTGGTGGTCGCCGGATTCATGGCCGGATGGAAACCATTCGGAGGAGACCTTAAACCAGAACTAGAACATGTCAAACTACCGGAATGGACGATGTGGACGCCTCCTCTCCTACTGGCAGTTCTGGGTATTGTGTTTGGCCTTTTTCCAGGTCTGCTTGATGACGGCTTTACCGGTGCAATTTACGAAAGTGTATCAGGGCTCCCATATGATAGCTATCTTGCTCTATGGCATGGCTTCAATACAGTTTTTTATCTGAGTATGGCGACTTTAGTCGGCGGATTGGTATTGTATGTGGTTAACAATCCCGGAGGTCGTATCAGTCAACTTATCAAATCCCTCAAGGTCTTATCACCAGAATATATACTCACAGGACTAGCCAGGGGATTTAATGGGTTTGCCAGATACTGGACACAGCTATTTCAAAATGGATTTCTGCGCATGTACTTGCTGACGATATTGAGCTTTACGATCATATTTTTAGGGCTCAAGGTGTTTCAGGCCAATAATT
>SLDF01000048.1 GCA_007125435.1 Saprospiraceae bacterium | reverse complement strand
TTGGGTATACCTTGATGACTTTGAAACCGATTCTTTGATGGCGTTTCAGACTTCTCCTTTGCCACCTTACATCGACCGGGTCACACACACTAACCCGATAAGAGGTCAAAGGTATTACATGCCTCAAGAATGGCAGTCCATATTGAATATACTTGATGATACCCCACTTAATAATCCAAGAAGAGGCCTCATCCGATTCCAAAAGAATGAAAAGGATGCCAGATTCTACGCAGAAGATAAAAGAGGATATCTATGTCACTATGATATCACCATCAAGAGAGTCAGTGATCATGAAGAAGTATACAGACACACATTGACCCCTGATGAAATAGAAAATAGGCAAATTAGATTTAGAGTCCCACAGGATCTTGCTAATAGCACTAGATATTACCTCCAGCTTGTCAGGAGAAAAACACACCCCTCAGGAATACCCGTTTTTGGTGGTAAAGGGTTCATAAATATTCAGCAAATAGGCAAGAACATAGCCACTCAATACGACGTCGAAGCTGAGTACAGTATAGAATATGAAACAGATGATGAAAACGCCTTCGAAAATGTAAATGACAATGAGACGCTACTTCATCTTGTCGTCTTCCGCACCAGCCAATACAACACATTGAGCGAAAAACTTGCTTCTGTCAACGTATTATACGAATCCAAAGATGATAATCCGTCACTAGTAAACGATGCCATTCGGCTCGCTGGCATGTCAGAGCCTTTTGAAGAAATAGAAATGATCGGCTTCACTACTGTCATTTCTAATCCCGAGGGCGGCCCTAATGATAATTACTTCACGCATCCGAGAGTTTACATTATGGATCCCTTCAAGGGCAACTTTTTTGACAATCATGTCAAGCCCAAAACCAATGCCTTGCTAACCAATATCAGAGATAATATTGATGGTAAATTTGTTGGCCTCATCATGAACCCTCCACCAGACATTCCTCCTATAGATCTGGGCCCAGGTGTTCAACAAGGTTCCGGCATGCCTTTCCCTCCGGATGGGTGGAGTCCTCTGGGACCCCAGCCGGATACATACCACAATTATTACACACCGGTCAACAGTACTCACTTTCTGATTGATTTTAATCTAAACATGTGGTACAGAAATGGCCACCTTTATGACAATGGCCATTCAAACGTATATGGCGAGTATACAATCAGACAAAATAGTTTTCTGATCAGTCAGAGTAACCTCCAGCAACCAATACCACAAAATTCAAATGTTTGGGACATGTTGCAATCAGGCTTTGTCTTTGGAAGTGATGGTAATGTCGGCTTTAACAATGGTGTCATGCTCACATACAGGGTGAGAGAGCGCGTTGGATATGATATAGGCGGACTAGTCAACTGGACAGAAGAAAAAATAGACTTCATCAGGGATCCGGCACCCGGGGGTGTCATGCAGTCCTGGCTAGAGGATCAGGTCAATTCGCATTTGCAATCGACCATCAATGCATATAACACACTGGTAACAAGTGACCTCTATTCAGGATCCGCTTCACCGATCTCGACCAATGGACAACAATTGTTTTTAATGTCACACGGGGGGCCTTTCAGACCTTCAAAGCTTGATTTCTATTACAATACCGACCACGCCAATCGAACCAGCGCACAGATGAGATGGATCGGTAGTAAAGTCACCAAGGATGTCAATAATTAAAAGTCACTTTTTTCAATAGGTATTAATGTTTTTTTTGGGCGTGACCCCCTGACTCTTGAAGAGTCAGGGGGTCGGGCTATTCGCTTGTATTCCTGACTGTCTCATGGGCAGTCACAATGCACCTAGTGGCTTCCTCCGGTCGCCCCTATCTGCATGTTCCTGCTAGCCATTCGTCAGCCACTCATATCGCTTCTATCCCTCACGCAGAATATAGTATTTAGCAGCAAGTTTCAAGCTGCAAGCTGCTAGTTAGATATAATGTTTACGCCTGCGCTCGGCATTCGCCTCACTTCGGCTGTTTATGCAAACGGTCGGCTATCGCCTCCGTTTGCTGTTTACGCTACAAGCACTTCTTGCTCTCCGCTGTTTAGATTTGAAGATGACAGGAAGCTTTCAAGTCCTATTTGGATAAAAGCTCCTTACTAACAAGCTGCAGAAAAATTATCAACAGAAGCTCTGCTATAAACGCGAGCGTAGCGAGTTAAACGTGAGCAAAGCGAACTAAATGCGAACGATAGTGAGCTAAACAACCGCATAGAGGTCGAGTTATTACCGACATGAATAAATTCATCAGGCCAAACCATATTAATCACTTCGCCACTGAAATAATACTTGGAGCGCTCTGGCTATCTGTGGGATAGTCATAAGATGATTACGGTGATCCAGGGCAAGAAGACCATTACTTTTTCAGATATCTAATCCTTATTGCTTTTTTGTTGTTCTGACTATGATCTGAGATTTAGAGTGTTATTTTTGCATCTAAGAATGAAGTGAAATTGGGAAGTCTAGCAAGTGTAAATAAGTATTTTTTGAGGTATAAATGGCGAATAATCATTGGGGTTATTTTCGTTTGTGGCGCCAATTACTTTCAGATATTACAGCCACAGGTGATACGCGATGCCTTGAACATGGTAGTCGAATACCTTGAAAATTCACCGATGTCACCTGAAGATAAGGAGGAGCTGAGGATAGCACTACTCAAGTTTGGTGGACTGGTATTGGGCTATGCATTGATGATGGGTATTTTCATGTTTATGATGCGCCAGACCATCATAGTCATGTCCAGGTTGATAGAGTATGACATGCGCAAGGACATCTACGATCATTACAGTCGGCTCGATCTTGGGTTTTATCGCAAAAATAAGACGGGTGATCTGATGGCGAGGATTTCTGAAGATGTGTCAAAAGTCAGGATGTACGTCGGTCCCTCATTACTATACGCTGTCAATATTGTGTTCCTGTTCACTTTTGTCATCTATTCGATGTATAGCGTAGATGCAAAATTGGCGACCTATTGCTTACTACCATTGCCAGTGTTGTCCGTATCGATTTATTTTCTGTCGAATGTGATCAATAAACGCAGTACACTCATACAGAAACAGCTGTCATCTCTGAACTCAGCAGCTCAGGAAGTGTATTCAGGCATTCGCATTGTCAAATCGTATGTTCAGGAGCCAAGAGTCGTGGAGTCATTCACCGAGGAGTCAGAGAGCTTCAAGGAGAAGTCTATGGGACTGGCAAGGGCCAATGCACTATTCGGGCCATTGATGTTACTCATCATAGGCACGAGTACAATTCTAACCATATACTTCGGAGGGCGACAGGTCATTGCAGGAGAGTTACAGGCCGGTAATATAGCCGAGTTTGTCATTTATGTCAATATGTTGACATGGCCGGTAACATCTATTGGATGGATTGCTTCATTGATACAACAGGCTGCTGTATCAATGCGAAGGATTAACGAGTTCATGGATACAGAACCTGCTATCAAAGACGAAGGGCATATCGAGGCGCCAATTCAGGGTCATGTTCACTTTGACAATGTCAGCTTTGTGTATCCGGATACAGGGATAAAAGCATTAGATGGTGTATCGTTCGACATCAAGCCCGGAGAAAGAGTAGCTATAGTTGGTAGAACCGGATCGGGCAAGACCACAGTTGCAGACCTGCTCCTGCGCATGTTCGATACGAAAGATGGTCAAATCTCCATAGATAATCAGCCAATAGAGAAACACAAGCTTTCCTATTTGAGAGAACGCATTGGCTACGTCACTCAAGATGTCTTCTTATTCTCAGATACCATTGCGCAAAATGTCTCTTTCGGCATGGAAGATCACAATCAAAAAGCCGTAGAGGATATGACAAAGTACGCATCCGTCTATGATGATATTATTGACTTCCCCAATGGTTTTGAGACCCCGGTTGGAGAACGCGGTGTGACACTCTCAGGTGGACAAAAACAGCGCTTATCTATCGCCAGAGCACTTCTCAAAGATCCGGATATCATCATTCTGGATGATTGCTTGTCAGCAGTAGACACGACCACCGAACAAGCCATACTTAACTATCTTAATACAGCGCTCAAGGGTAAAACTGCAATCATCATCACACATCGTATTTATGAGTCTATGGATTTTGATAAAATCATAGTCCTCGAAAACGGTAAGGTTAAAGAGATGGGTAATCACCAGGAACTCATAGAACTCAATGGCTACTATGCAAAACTCCTAGAAAGACAAAGGCAGTTTGCTCAGACCAGCTCGCCAAACTAATAAAATAAATAATAGGGAAGCCATCTGGCATCAACGCTTCCGATAGCAACGCTACATAATTAAGATCTAAAACTCGAGTACTAAGCCAAGACCTACAGATCCCATGGGGCCTGAAGCGAGTCCAAGTTTTATCTGTGGATCTTTGAACTTCCTATTGTGGTCAGAAATAAAGTCTAGGAAATCTGCCCTCCTGGGCATAAAAGCAAAGGGTACTGTCACGCTGAATATTGTTAGACTAACAGCAGTGATAGAAGCAGCGAGATAGGGATCATTGCCCCGATCTCGGAAATAAAACTCTGCCAAAATACCTGTGCCAATCCCTAACACCAGCCCTCCACCAAGCATGGAAAGTGCAGTAGCTCTCTTTCTTCGAATTTTTTCAAAGTTGCGCAACATCTCTCTATGCGTTTCAGGCTCAGTTGCTGCCCTATCGGTCATAAAGTGCTTAATACCCCGATAACTTAGATCATAGTATTGACTTTCATATTCAAAATAGCTATTACTCTCAGTGTAAATAAATTGAGAAAAAAGCGGCCCCATTCCTAAGCATGAGAAAACCGCCATTATTATTAATCGATTCATTATTTTAAGTTTGAGGGTTGAAAAAAGTTTTCCACTGCTTTGCAAGGTCTATAAACAATATGTGCCAACCACTATTAAAACAAATAATTTCTTAGAAACCTTATAAATCAGCTCAGTCAAATCAGACAAGTCTTTTTAACTATTAAGTGCCCTAAAGTCCTAAATTAAGAAGTTTTATCCAGACACAATTAAAAACACAGGAATAAATGACCTTAAATGTCAATAGAGCTTATTTTTTAATGTATCTGAGTGCGTTCAAAGCCCATTCGTACCATTATTTGTAGCTCTCTTACCATTTATTTTTACAAAAAAAAAGAAGTTGTTATTTTTCCACCTCGAAAATTGGGGGGTTTTCATAGAGTGATTTCACTTATGAGATGTTGCTACATAGTGAAGTTTATTAAAGGCCTGTCTGCACTCTGCTGACAGGCCTTACTCTTTCAGGACTACTTCTAATTATCCTTGCAGTACGACCAAAAAACATTTACTGCATTTTTATCCACCTCAATACCTGCACAGTATTTTAGAATTGTAAGACAAGACCTACCCCGGGCTGTCCTTGTGGGGCCAGACTAAGTCCGAGTTTAATTTGTCGATCTTCAAATAATCGGTTGTGCTTTGTTATGAAAGACATAAAGTCTGATCGGCTAGGTGTCAATAGAAAGAATGATATACCACCAGCTACAAGTGCACCTATTGATATAGCAAAGTTTCTCCCAATTACGCCTTCATCGACATTATTATCAATTTGGTGCATTGCTATTCCAGCAAAAACTCCAAAGGTCGCTAAGCTTAAAAATGCAATAGAATTAGCAACTTGATTTTTTCCTCTGATTATTGAAAAGTCTGGATATAGCTGCTCATAAATATCAGGATCGAAGTTTGAGCGATCTCTCATAAAGCTTCTCAGCCCAACATAATTGACATCGTAGTATTGACCTTCAAACTCCATGTGGTTGGTTTGCTCGAAAAACAAAACCTGTGAAAAAAGAGTATCGATTGTCAGCATTAAAAGTGCACTAATCATTAAAAGCTCTTTCATGTTCTTTGTTTTTTCAGTATTAAAGATAGGCGTTTTTATTATTCTACAGGGCATATCCAAACATAAACAATACCGGATGTTGACCAATCTTGTGAAGGCGACGACGTGATCAAATGTAAAGGATCACTTCTTTTTTCTGGGGACTAACACATAAAAATTCTAAAGATCAATAATAGGCTAATCGGTTTATAGCCTTTTTTCTTGATAAGAACATGTGAGAAATACATACATGTGGCAGGGTACATATAGTTGATCTGCCCTTGGTTTTATGCAATCTATTAGCCTTTTCT
>SLDF01000410.1 GCA_007125435.1 Saprospiraceae bacterium | reverse complement strand
CGAATGGATAGCAGGAACAGCTGGGCTGGGGCGACCAACGGAAGCCACAGAGCAGCTAGTGACTGCCCATGAGACAGTCAGGAATACAAGCGGATAGCCCGGCCCGAAGGGACACGCCCAAGACATCAAATACATCATACTTTACCTATGATTTACAGAGATTGGTAGTATGGACAAAAATATTAAAACAGGGCAATTTTACTATAATGTTAACTTCACCTGCGAAACTCTATGTCACAAATTGGGTTTAATATTTTTCTTGTAGATTTGCAGGTAAAATAGAAAGATGATGAATAGAATAATAGGCATTTTGATATTGGCTATTGCGGTGCTTGCCTGTCAGGACGATAGAGTGGTGCAAACGCCAAGCGGATATGAGCTTGACTTTCATGTGAAGACAGGAGGTAAGAAGCCTGTCGAGAAGCAGTATGTGTACTACAGATATGACTTTACTGTAGATGATGAGCTGAGGGAGTCGATACCTGATACGATGCCGGATAAAAAGCGTATGATCCCATCCAAGATCAGCAATATCACCAGTCCTATGTCAAGGGTGATCACAGAAGCACTCGTATTAATGACAGAGGGTGATAGTGCTACACTGATCATACCGCACAGTGAGGAAAATGAAAGGTATATGCAACTCATGCCCGGTCAAACTGCCCGGTATACGCTCAAGGTCAATCATATCAAGGACGAGGCTGAATACCTCAAAGATATGGAAGAGGAGCACAGGAAAGAGATGGAAAAAAGGGATAAGCGCATAGAGAAAGCCGACGTTGTCAAAATGGAACTGAAAGGCTACATCGCTGACTATAATGCGGGAAAGTTGAGAGGGAAACTAAAAAAAGTGAGTGAGGGTGTCGAGTTTTATATGCTGGAAGAGGGAAGTGGAGACATGCCTAAAACAGGGGATAATGTATCTGTGGACTACTATGGCTGTCTGATGGACGGTACGGCTTTTGACTCGTCAATGCCCAGGGGTGTACCTTATGTATTTGCTGTAAATAAAAGGAAGGTCATCCCAGGGTGGGATACGGCTCTGCTCAATATGAAAGAAGGTGATAAAGTCATCGCTTTTTTATCATCTGATATGGCATATGGACCCGGTGGGGCGCCACCTACCATACCTCCTAATGCTGCACTTGCATTTTACATGCACTTTAGAAATATCGAGAAATAAATAATATAACACATGACTGTAGAACAATTAAAATCGCTCCGCGACAGGCTGGAGATGCTAAGGAGGTATCTTTGACGTCGATCGAAGACAAGTAGATCTGGAGGAGAAAGAACAATTAACATTAGACCCAAACTTTTGGCAAGACTCCGGAAGAGCGGAGAAAGTGATGAAAGAGATCAGAGCCCACAAACACTGGATAAAAGAGTACAAATCAGTAGAGGCGCCAGTAGATGAATTTGAGGTAGCCCTTGAGTTTTTCAAGGAGGAAATGATGGGTGAAGAAGAGCTGCAATCCCATTTTGACAAAGCAGTGGAGGCGGTCGATGAGTTGGAATTTCAATCCACCCTTAATAAACCTGAGGATCAGTTAAATGCGGTATTGGAAATCAATGCAGGAGCCGGTGGTACAGAGGCTTGTGACTGGGCCTCTATGCTGGAGCGTATGTATACCATGTATGCAGATAGAGCAGGATACAAGTGTGCCCTGCTCAATAGACAGGATGGCGATGTAGCGGGTATCAAATCCGTGGCACTCGAGATACAGGGTGACTTTGCATACGGTATGCTAAAGGGAGAGAACGGTGTGCATAGGCTAGTACGTGTAAGCCCTTTCAATGCTCAGGGCAAGCGTATGACATCCTTTGCATCTGTGTTTGTCCATCCCATGATAGATGCGACCATAGAGGTGGAGGTAAACCCTGCTGATCTTGAGTGGGATACATTCAGAGCAAGTGGCGCAGGTGGTCAGCACGTCAATAAGACGGAATCTGCTGTAAGGGTGAGGCATATACCCTCCGGTGTCGTAGCTGAGTGTCAGGAAGAGCGATCACAGCACCTCAATAGAGAAAAGGCCATGCAACTTCTAAAGTCCAGGCTATATGAAATAGAATTACAGAAGCAGCTGGCAGAAAGAGATAAGGTAGAGGCGGATAAGATGAAAAACGAATGGGGCTCGCAAATCAGGTCATATGTACTCGATGATAGAAGGGTCAAAGATCACAGGACTGGACATCAAACCGGAAATACCGACGGTGTGCTAGATGGTCAAATTCACGAGTTTTTAAAAGCCTACCTCATGAATGCGTCAGTCGGTTCAGTGAAAGAATAGATACCCAGTATTATCATAATAATGTCAATAATTAATCATAAGCAGGGCGTTTTGTAGCCATTTTGCGGGTGCAAACGTTACTTTTGTGCGATTTTTAAAGAGATTACTAATTTCCCGGCAAAAAATAAAAAATGAGAATTTTGAGAAGTACAGTTTTACTGATCCTGACAGGTTTATGTTTGAATAGTGCAATGGATGCACAAGTATTCAATGAAAAAGAGGTTCACCTTAAGAACCTTCGCCAATTGACATTTGGAGGCGATAATGCAGAAGCTTATTTCAACGAAACCGGAGACAAGCTTATTTTTCAATCTAATAATCCTGAATGGGGACTTGATTGTGATCATATATTTCTATTGGACATAGAAGAGGCAGCTGATAACCCTGATTACAGACCTCCAATGATCAGCAGTGGTGAAGGCAGAACGACATGCTCATACTTTATGCCGATGGGTATGGGTGTATTGTACGCATCGACGCATGAAGGAGGGGCGGGTTGTCCTCATACACCGGACTTACGTAGAGACGGAAAGTACCTATGGCCAATATTCGATGACTACAATATCTATATTGCTGATGAAGAAGGTAACATTACCAGAAAGTTAACCGATGAAAAAGGTTATGATGCAGAGGCAACGGTATCACCTGATGGTGAGTGGATTGTTTTTACCTCATTGAGGTCTGGAGATCTAGAGCTTTGGCTTGTCAGACCTGACGGAAGTGATTTGAGGCAGGTTACCGATAGATTGGGATATTCAGGGGGGGCTTTCTTTTCTCCGGATTCAAAGAAGTTGGTATTCAGAGCATCTGTATTTACAAGTAAGGAAGAAGAAGAAGAATATCAGGAATTGCTTAAAGAGGGATTAGTAGCACCTACTAATATGGAGATATTTGTAGTAGATATCGATGGATCAAACCTGACTCAGGTTACCAATCTTGGAAAAGCAAACTGGGCTCCATTTTTTCACCCCTCAGGTGAAAAGATTTTATTTTCTTCTAATCATCATTCAGAAAGTGGTTGGGAGTTTCAATTATTCATGATTGATTTGGATGGTAGTAATCTCAAGCAGATAACTCATGAAAGTCGCTTTAATGCTTTTCCGATGTTTTCACCGGATGGGAAAAAGCTTGTATTTTCATCTAACAGGAATAATGGCGGTACCAGAGACACTAATATTTTTATTGCCGATTGGGTAGATTGATAAACGATAACAGCAAGACTATGATATTTTTAAGATGGATAGCAGTATGCGCAGCATTGACTTTGTCGGTATCAGTGATAGGTCAAGACATCAGTCAGCGGCAGCTCATGAAGGATGTTTATTATCTAGCCTCCGATGATCTCGAAGGTAGAGCAACCGGGACTTTAGGTGAGCAGAAGGCAGCAGAATACATACAGTTAAGATTTAAGTTTTTGGGTTTAGAGCCTGTTGAGGGTCGAGAAAGTTTATACCATCCATTTACTTTTGATTACTCATCGAATCCGCACGGAGGCGCTGACGCAGAGTCTGTTACTATGACTGGTATTAATGTCTATGGATATTTAGATAATGGAAGTGATCGCACTGTCGTCATAGGTGCGCATTATGACCATTTAGGGGTAGGAGAGTTCAGTAGCCGCGATCCGGAGAATATTGGAAGACCACATGTTGGTGCTGATGATAACGCATCAGGCGTAGCAGGTGTATTGGCATTAGCAGAATACTTTTCACAAAACAATGTCACTGAGCAAGTGAATTTCTTATTTGTATGCTTTTCAGGAGAAGAATTGGGATTGCTAGGGTCTAAGGCATTTGTAGAGCAGGATATATACCCTATAGACAGAGTAACCTACATGCTTAATATGGACATGATTGGTCGATTAAATGAAGACAACAAGCTGCACATTCATGGATATGGAACATCACCGACATGGGGGGAATACGTACAAAAGGTAAATGCAGATCGCTTTGATATCGTCATCGATAGTTCTGGAATAGGGCCTTCAGACTTTACATCGTTTTACTTGGCAGATATCCCCGTCTTACACTTTTATACTGGAGGGCACTCTGATTATCATACAACGCGCGATACACCTGAAAAGATTAATTATGAAGGACAAAAAAAGGTGTTAAACTATATCGCTGATCTGGTCAATGCCTTAGACGATGAGCCTAAGCTGGCATTCACTAAGACAAGACAAAAGCAACAAGATACACCGAGATTTAAGGTGACGCTTGGTGTGATGCCTGACTATTCGTGGTCAAAAGGAGGACTTAAATTAGATGCTGTGACAGAAGGAAGACCTGCAGCTAAAGCCGGTATAGTAGCTAATGACATCATATTGTCAATCGGAGAGACTGAGATTAAAGATATCCAGGACTATATGAAAATACTATCTCAACATGAAAAAGGTGAAATAGTCGATGCAGTGGTAAAAAGAGGTGATGATATATTGACGGTCAAACTAAAATTTTAATTAATTTTGGGAAAGTGACTGTTATTAGTTTTACAATTGGTATTAACACACAAAACAGATAGGACTTCTATTTGTTGTTCCTTAAAAAAGAATACTATGATATCTAAAGAAATAGAATCGGCATTGAACAAGCAAATCGAGTTAGAGGGATATGCCTCTTATCTTTATCTATCTATGGCATCCTGGTGCGACTCAAAAGGTTTGTCAGGATGTGCGACTTTCATGCATCGCCAATCAGACGAGGAGAGAGAGCATATGTTGAAGATATTTCACTACATGTCCGAAGTTGATGGTCGTGCTTACGCGCCTGGTATATCTGAGCCTCCCAAAGACTGGCCTTCTGTTCCGGAAATGTTTGAAGAAGTATTGAAACATGAACAAAAGGTAACAGCATCTATCAACTTCCTGGTCGATCTAAGTATTAAGGCTAACGACCATACTACTCAAAACTTCTTACAGTGGTACATTCAAGAGCAAAGGGAAGAAGAAGCACTGATGAGAGACATCTTAGATAAGATAAAGCTTATCGGCGATGGTCCACAAAGTCTTTACTTTATAGATAAGGAAATAGAAACTATCAATAAGATTACAGAGAAATCGGAAAGTGCCTGATGAAAAAGTGTAAAGGATAAAACTATGACTACTGATAATGAATCTTCATGGTTAGATGATAAGCAAGACGAAGACTTATCCGATGCATCAGTAGAAACTGTCATATTCAGAAGGTTCACAATAGAGTCAGAAGCACAGCTGATTTCAGCCTATTTGAACCGGCACAATATACCTAACTTCCTATCCAATACTTTCATGAATCAAATGCTGCCTATGGGTCATGGTGGCATATCACTTCATATTCGTAGTAGTGATGTATCTAAGGCAGAGGATGTCATGGATGATTTGGACGATACGACGATATACGACCTGGAACTGGATATAGAAAAAGGTGAAGTAACGGTCAAAAAAACTGGTTCTTCAGTGCATAATAAGCTCAGTATATGGTACCTGGCCATTATTATGATCATTGTTTTATTGTTGATATTTCACGCCATTTTCTCATCTGAAGATTCCTTTAAAATCTGGTAAGTATGACCATTAAACGCCGCGAATTGTTTTGGTATGTAAAAAACAGAGGTGGTGTGACTTGGCTATCTTACATTATTTTGACAGGTTTCTTCATGCTTGGTATAGACTTGATAAAAGGCACAACCCAAAGCTTTATATTCTATTTCTCAGTTATAGTCCCGTTTTCATTTGCAATGGCAATTGTAGAGCTTTTTTTCTTTAGAAAGGTCGTAAGGGCAAACAATGAAGATTTACAAAAGATTTTAGCTATAACAGAAGCGTTAGGTTATAAAATGGAGAGTTATCCTAAAGATAGAGATCGACAGATATACAGTAT
>SLDF01000196.1 GCA_007125435.1 Saprospiraceae bacterium | reverse complement strand
CCAAGCAAGCACTTTCGCTCATCTCTACACATGATTAATACACTCTTGATACTTTTTTTGGACAAGCAAAAAAAGTATGACAAAGAGAAGAACAGGCAAAAGTCCTAAGCAAACTCCGCTCATATAGATTTATACCATTTGTAAATCTATTTTCTAAATTGAGTAATTTTAAACCTACTCCCCAGAAAAAATAAGTGGCCCGAGTTTTTCTATGTACTCCACTTGAAAGTCTCAGTTGCCGGGCATCACGGCTTAAAATGGACGAAAGCTTATAATTATCGATTGATGCGGATATGAGCAGCGATGGGGAGTTGTACTTTACGATAGACTAATTTTTTTATGGCAAACCATTTATTCCTTCCATTGGTCTTTACTGGGATCATAATATTTGTCTTTAATTTAATGGTCATCTGATTGGCTACTTTTCCAAATCTGATAAAAACTCTCCTGCTCAGGCCTATCTTTCGGTAAATGTCTTAGTGGCTCGACCGGAGCCCAATGTTGATGCATATCCTCGGGTAGTTTATTGTAGATGTCTGTGCCTTTAGACTTCCATGCGATCATCTCATTGCTAACGGATTTTACGACTTTAGCCGGGTTGCCTACGACGAGGGATCGAGGTGGGATCAACGACTTAGCCTTGATAAAGGACAAGGCACCTACGATGCATTCATCACCTATCACTACTTCGTCCATGATTACAGCGTTCATACCGATCATACAGTTTTTGCCGAGGGTGGCTCCGTGGATTATAGCACCGTGTCCTACATGGGCTCGCTCCCTCAGCACAACCGTTACTCCGGGAAACATATGAATGGTGCAGTTTTCCTGTACATTGCAGCCATCCTCGATGATGATACCTCCCCAGTCGCCTCGAATGGCGGCGCCCGGTCCGATGTAAACATTTTTACCAATAATCACATTGCCTGTCACTGCTGCCTGAGGGTGTACAAAGGCCGATTCGTCTACCACCGGAACAAAATCCTTATACCTATAAATCATTATTTTTCAATTTATTACCAACGCTCTGCTTGTTAAAACCGTAATTACTGTATTGATGCAAATTTAATATGGCCAATTAAAGCTAGCATCGGTATAATATTTTAGGCATTTAACATCAAACTTTAACATGTGCATTTCAAAATGTCGTTTTTACTGGTCTTGCATCAGCGATGCGTAGTGGGTCAAGAGCGCATGCGAGTGAGTCCGCAGGACCGAGCGAATAGCGAGCCCCGGAGCGTAGCGACCCGCAACGAAGTGAAGGGTGATGCCCAAAGCGACAAATTGAAATGTACCCAACTTTAACACAAATATATTCATCAAAACTAAAAACAACATGAAAAACCTTACATTCTTACTAGCATTATTTTTTCTTTATGCACCTACTGCAGTAGGTCAGAATGTCGTAACCATCAACGGTGCGATGAATAACACGAATGGCGACCCTGTGCCCAATGTAGAAGTAAAAATCGAATTAATCACAACAGGCCTTCAGCCCGATAAGGTCTGGCAGGAAGTTACCGATAACAATGGACGCTTTTCTGTAGTCACATCGATAGGACTTGACGTGCGCATGGCTCGTATAAGAGTAACCTACACCAACTGTGACGGAGAAATAGTCAGACGAATCAAACCATGGACACCGGGGATGACGGAGGTCGCTTTTGATTTGCGGTACTGTGTTCAAGACAATGTGGATGATTGTAGTGTAGTCATTGTACCGGGGCGATTTAGCAATATTGGCGGATTAATTACTCTAAATGCAAGAGCAACCGGTCAAAGACCCATTACCTACGAATGGAGTACAGGTGAGACAACCCCTTCTATTACAGCAGAACCTAATGAAAAATACTGTGTCACCATTACAGATGCTTCGGGCTGTACAGCAGAAGCTTGCTGGACACCACCAGGCCTGGACTGCAAGGTTGACATCGAACTCGTAGAGGAAGATGGTGACTTTTTCCTAGTAGCTACATTCAATCCCGAATCAGACTCCACAGGCTTCTTTTGGTCAAATGGAGAGACTGGGGATACGATCAAGGTAGATGAAAAAGGTAGATATTGCGTGCGAGCTGTAGACTTAAATACTAATTGCAGAGCCAATAAATGCTTTGACTTCGATCCGGATAAAATAGATTGTCTCGAGGCAGAGCTGGCAATAGATCAGATTGGCCCCGATAGCTTTGCCATCAAGGTGGTGCATGCAGACAGTCTCAATCTCGACTATATATGGTCAACCGGCGACAGTACCAATGTCATCATCGTTGATTCGACAGGCTTTTATAAAGTCATACTTGTAGATCAAGATAGAGATGATTGCAAGCTGGAACTAAGTCAATGGATTATACTAGACGAAGATTGCACGGTAGAAATATTCAGTGAATCAGATGGGGTAAGAACAAAGTTATCCATCAAGCCGGGTATCAATGCACAGATAGACTCTATCGTGTGGAGCACAGGCGAAACCAAGCCCTCGATTGTGGTCAGGGCAGATTCTACCGCAGAATATTGTGTAGATATATTCATAGGCAATTGTAGAGCTCGAGCTTGTATTGATATAGAAGGAGATGACTTCAATGCCGACATTTATGGTCTTTCAAGGTCGTCAGATATGGCTATCAATAGTATTAGACTCTTTCCAAATCCAGCTATGGATGTCATACAGTTAGAAACTGGTGATTTCAAAGCATCAGATATTCAAATCTTTGATAATTCGGGAACACTTGTAAAGTCGTTGCGTTTAACACCTGATGCCCAACAAATGACAACAAGCATTCGTATACAATCATTAAAGCCGGGTTTCTACTTTATGAATATTGTCGGGCAAGATGAAAGCAAGACACTTAAGTTCATAAAGCAATAGGCTAAGTGAGGACGCTGTATTTTCTAAGATAAAACAATGAATGTAGATAGACACCTCATCAACAAGTGTATTGAAAAAAACAATAAAGCACAGCAGGCTCTATATGAGACCTGCTTTGCTTATTTTATGTCTATCTGTCGTCGATATAGTCGAGATGACCAGGAAGCCATGTCTTTATTGAATCTGGGATTTTATAAGGTTTTGGTGGGATTGTCAAAATGGAAAGATCACATCCCGTTCAAAACCTGGGCAAAAAGAGTATTGGTCAATGCCATCATCGACGAGTACAGGAAAAACAAAAAATACAAAGCTGTCGAGTACCATCCCGAACATATGGAAATCGGTAGCCAACAAGAGCATAGCACCCACAACCTTAGCGATAACATCTGGGCAGAAGAAGAAATACTGGAATGGACGCGTTCTTTACCGGCCATGACAGCTCAGGTATTTAACCTGTATGCTGTAGAGGGCTATCCCAATGATGAAATCGCTGAAAAGTTAAACATTACAGAAGTAACGGTCAGGTGGCATATTTACGAAGCGAGAAAACGATTGAAAATCTATCTCAAACAGACACTAAATGTGAATAAAGTATGAGTAGTCCACTAGATAATTGGTATAAAAACCAGGTCAATAACCAAAATATCCCTGAGTATAAAGAAGAATACTGGCAGGCAGCACAGCTATTCATAGCACGTCAAAAAAGGCTACAATTGATAAAGTCTGTTGGCGCCTTCATGTTGGGTGCAATATTGTTACTATTTGTAGGCATTCTTCTACTTAGGAAAGATGTGGGGAGTAGCCTGCTGACAAAACAGGAGTTGGCCTATTTTGATATATTAAAAGCTAACAGTGAAAAAGACAATGACAAGGATGCAGTGCATGCTTTACCTACCCCTGAAAATCAAGTAGGTGAATCAACAAAAGCTACCGTCGCTAATAATACCGTACCCCCAATTAAATCAATCGAAAAGGCTATACCGAACCCTAGAGATCAAAAAAATACTGGTTTCGCACCCGTCGCAACCAGATACGACTCAGACACCCCTCAAAATAATCAGCAGAACGCAAATGCAAATGAACTGGAAAATGCTTTAGATATAAACATGGCGAACACTAAGGGTGCAAAAGAAAGCGCCCCGACTGATACTGGTATTAATGCCATTGCTACCCTTCCTAGCCTGATTTCTTCAATAAATGAAAGGCCTATTCATATTGAAAATTTTGTCTATTTAGCCCCCCGACTGCGACCGGAGCCATCATTCAGGCCCAGCTTAGCCACCGGGGCTCAAGTTGGTCTGACTGCATTTGCAGATGTTCAGCCCAAGCGCATGTCTGTTTTGGGTTTTGACCTGGGTCTATTCGCTCAGTACAGTATGGCTGAAAACTGGTCTATAGAAAGCGGCTTGTCTTACTGGCATAGAAATGGGCCGGTAGGCATTATCAAAGAAAGCCCTACAGCCATTTACCACTTTGAAAAAATAGATCAGGGCTACCGAATGGAAATAGATGAGCTGTATTACCTTTCAATACCATTGATGATTAACTACCACATCAATAAATTAACAATAGGTGCAGGGATTAATAGTATAGCTTTGATCAATGCAAAAGCAGTCGTGTCAAAATATCGCCACGATTGGATACCCGGCGAAAATGGCTTCAATACTAATACAGAAATAGAATCTTCACAATCAGGGTATACACGAGACGAAGGTCTAGAAAGGTTCAATTTTAACGTAAGAGGCGCACTGAGTTACCGTGTAAATCGGCATTGGGAGCTTGGATTACAGGTAGATTATTTGCCACAAGGGTTTACCAATGAAAATTTTGGGAGACAGTACCATCAAAATGAAGAAGTCTTCCGTAATAATTATCAAGCAGATCGACCATTTCTAGATCAGGCTTTGTTTTCGACCATTACTTTGAGATATTTATGGTAGCAAGAGTTACAACATATTATATAGCAGTCATTTTTTTGATTTTGACCTTCTCTGGTTGTGAGAAAGTGGAGGTACCAGAACCATCAGAGGAAGGCACGAGGTATGAATTGTCCGGCTTGAAGAACGGAGAACCGTTCTATATCGGGCTAGCTTCACCCGAGTTTGAAGCCATTCCTCACTGTACGCTGGATGAAGAAGACTTATGGCACTTGTCGTCTACTATCAAGTCCAGGACACACGACGGTAACCCTTCCTTCTTGATTACACTTCGGAATTACAATGTCAGCAGGCAATTGAACGCCAGCTCATTTGATCTCACTAGCGGCAAGCACGCTCTGTATAATCCCGATGGGATATTAGACACCATTCAACCTTTATTCATCAACTTCAAAGGGACAGACTACTTAAAACTTGAGCGTATATCCATCGCTGATCAGACTTTTAATATGTCTCGTGACAGCATTACTCTAAAGTTAAATAAAAAGAGGAATACACCTTTATCCCTTATTTATCATGTACCGGATGCTAAAGATTGCATCATCGAAACGGTAGTATCTGACAGAGCTAATGATGGCTATTTACCTTTGGCCAATTGGCACATTGAAGACCAGTCAAATAATTCAGTGCGATTGCGATCTGAAATTTATCACATGTATCAAGACATTGCAGCTCATCATTGGAATACAAGCGAAATCGAAGCGCATCTGCATGCTGATAGCACCGGTTGGTTTAATGTTACCTATAAAGATGTCAACAACAATCTATACTTCCATCACAAGCACCTATCCAAAAATGAAGATGGGGAATATCTGACTTATGGCGATAACATTTCAGCAACGTACAGGTGGTTGGAAGAAAGCATCATAAGAGACCTTCAGCAACCCGGCTCTGTCGAGCTCCAATACACCGATGAATCAGGCCAAGTGTATACGATTGCCCCTGATCAACTGGAAAATCATTTCATAAAAATGACCAACAGACCTCAAAGATTGCACCACGAAACCGGCATAGTCGCCGTCGAAGTCGATATTCAGTTTACATTAGATATGGTCAATGCGTCAGGTAATGTGGCTTCATTCAAGGATATAAAGGGCATCATAGTCATAGGTGTTCCGTTTTAAATTTTATTGTATCCCAGATTTTCGTTACAATTAGAGGTGCTGTTTTTAACCTGTGTTGCATCAGCGATGTGAAAGGGTGGCGACGCAGGAGTCATACCCAAAGCGTAGGGGACGACCGTTCAGGGAGCCCTGTAAAGAGTCTGAAAATAGTCGTCGTATGATCTAAGTCACAGCTATTTTGAGTAAGATCGAAGAATAAAAAATACGCGCATAGCCAAGGCTACACTTGAT
>SLDF01000357.1 GCA_007125435.1 Saprospiraceae bacterium | reverse complement strand
GAGCCTTTCCTATTCTCGACATGACTATTAATTCTAAGTTTTATTAATAAATATAGCAAAGTACTTCTCCTCCAACATTAGCTTCTCTAGCTTGCTTATCTGTTAGAATACCTTTTGAAGTAGATACAATGGCTACACCTAGGCCATTAATAACTCTAGGTAGTTCATCAGCTTTTTTAAACTGTCTTAATCCGGGTCTACTAATTCTTTGTAGATCTCTAATCACCGGCTTTTTTGTATCTGGTTCATACTTCAATGCGATCTTTATCACACCTTGAGGACCTTCTCCGTCCGCAAACTTGTACTTTAAAATATAACCTTGATCGTAAAGAATTTCAGTAATTCGCTTCTTTAAGTTTGAAGAAGGAATCTCTACTATGGTATGACCAGCTAACTGGGCATTTCTAATTCTCGTCAGATAATCTGCTATTGGATCTGTAACTGCCATCTCTGGAAAATCTATTATATTAAATAATTACCAACTTGATTTTGTGACGCCAGGAATTTTTCCTTCGTTCGCCATCTTTCTAAACACAACTCTGCAAATGCCAAAGTCTCTCATGTAACCTTTTGGTCTGCCCGTAAGTCTGCACCTATTATGCAATCTGATTGGATTTGAGTTTCTAGGTAGTTTATCTAACTCATCCCATCTACCCTCTTCCTTCAACTGTTTGCGAAGGTCAGCATACTTATCTACTAACTTAGCTCTTTTTACTTCTCTTGCTATTAAAGACTTCTTTGCCATTTTAACTCTTTTGTTGATTTTTGAAAGGTAAACCTAGATGTTTTAATAAAGACAATGCTTCTGCATCCGTTTTAGCTGTTGTTACAAATGTAATGTCCATACCAGTAATCCGATTCACTTTGTCGATATCAATCTCAGGAAAAATGATATGCTCTGAGATACCTAAAGTATAGTTACCTCTTCCATCAAAACTCTTATCATTTATGCCTCTAAAATCCCTTACCCTAGGTAAAGAAACGGATACTAATCGATCAAGAAACTCATACATTCTATCATGACGTAAAGTTACTTTCGCACCAATAGTCATACCTTCTCTTAACTTAAAGTTAGAGACAGATTTCTTTGCTTTTGTCGGAACAGCCTTTTGACCAGCAATTATTGACAATTCAGATAAAGCATTATCAATAATTTTCTTGTCAGCAACAGCGTCACCTAATCCTTGATTCACTGAAATTTTAACAAGCCTAGGTACTTCCATGATTGAATCATAGTTGTATTGCTCCATCAACTTTGGTACAATTTCTTCTTTATACTTAACTTTTAATCTTGGTACGAAGCTCATTACTTAATTATTTCTCCTGTTTTTTTCGAATATCTTACTATAGAATCGCCTTCAAGTTTCCTACCAACTCTTGTTGGTTCACCCGTCTTGGGATCTACTAACATAACATTAGAGATATGTATACCGGCGGGTACCTCAATAATACCACCAGGGTTGTCATTTGAAGGTTTCTTGTGTTTCTTTACAATATTAACACCCTCTACTATCACCCTTTCCTTTTTGGTATCAACCTCAAGCACTTCACCTGTAATATCTTTAGAAGCACCAGCGATAACCATTACTTTATCACCCTTTTTTATCTTAAACTTAGGCTTGAATCTCTTATCTGATCTTCCTTTCATTGTAAATCTATTTACACTTTCAATTATCTTATTATAATACCTCTGGTGCTAGCGAGACAATTCTCATATAATCACGCTCTCTAAGCTCTCTTGCCACAGGTCCGAAAATCCTTGTACCTCTAGGTTCATCTTGAGCATTCAATAGAACAACAGCATTATCATCGAATCTGATATAAGAGCCATCCTTCCGTCTAACCTCCTTTCTTGTTCTTACAATAACAGCCGGCGAAACTGTACCTTTTTTTACTCCTCCAGGAGTAGCATCTTTAACACTGACAATTATCTTATCGCCTAGTGAAGCATACCTCCTCTTAGACCCTCCTAATACTTTTATACAAAGTACTTCCTTGGCACCACTATTGTCTGCAACTCGCAGTCTGGACTCTGTTTGGATCATTTCTTTTTATATTAAAATAGTATAATAATATTTATTTCGCTCTTTAAATAAACTAGATCAGCCTCCATCTTTTGCGGGCACTCAAAGGTCTTGTCTCGACAATTCTCACCAAGTCACCAATATTACAGTCATTCTTTTCATCATGAGCCAAAAACTTGCGAGACTTTTTTACAAACTTACCATATATAGGATGCTTAAGCCTTCTTTCTACAGAAACAGCTATTGTCTTATCCATTTTATTACTGGTGACAACACCAACTTTTTGCTTCCTTAATTTCTTAATATCTTCCATATCTCTATTATATATAGTTATTTTCTTCTTCTGGCTCTAATTTTATCTCTTGCTGCTAATTCCTCCCCAGTCGCATTAGCTAACTCTCTTTTCCTAAGTTCGGTATTCAATCTGGCAATATTCCTGCGCATATCTCTCAAATCAAGGGGATTATCTAAACCCTTTACCGAATGGTCAAATCTTAACTTCTGATAAGCTAACTTCATGGACTCTAAATCAGCCTGAAGATCTGTATCAGATAAAGAAGCTAAATCTTTTAATTTATCAATTGCCATTGTTCTATACCTTTATTTTATTCTACGTAATCTGGTCTGGTTACAACCTTAGTTTTTACAGGTAACTTTTGAGCAGCTAGCCTCAAAGCTTCATGTGCTATAGCAGACGGAACACCATCCAATTCAAACATGATTCTTCCCGGCTGAACTAGAGCTACCCAATGGTCCAAAGCTCCCTTACCCTTACCCATCCTAACCTCGAGAGGCTTAGATGTAATTGGCTTATCAGGAAATATGCGGATCCATACCTTACCTTCACGTTTCATATATCTAGTCATCGCTATACGCGCAGCCTCTATCTGTCTATTTGTGATTCTCCCGGCATCCAAAGATTTAAGTCCAAAAGATCCGAACGATACCAGATGGCCTTTCTGCGCATTACCGGTATTTCTACCTTTCTGCTGCTTTCTGTACTTTGTTCTTTTTGGTTGTAACATCGCTATTTTTTATTTATAACACCTACACTCAATTCCTATCAAATACCCCTTTCTTCAAAAGCGTGGCAAAGGTAAGGTTTTTTCTGTTATTTATTTATCTGCGTCGTGTATTATTTCTTCCCCTTTTTCCATCACCGCCTCTTGGGCCTCCACCTTTTCTTTTTTGTCCACCACCTCTAGCAGTGTTAACACCTACATTTGGAGACAAATCCCTTTTTGTCAGTACTTCACCATTACATATCCATACTTTGACTCCAATTTTTCCATAGACAGTATTAGCTTCGACTAATGCATAATCTATATCTGCTCTAAATGTATGAAGAGGCGTACGACCTTCTTTGTATTCTTCTGACCTTGCCATTTCAGCACCGTTAAGTCTTCCTGACAATCTTACCTTTATACCTTCTGCACCAGCTCTCATAGTTGATTGTATGGCCATTTTAGTGGCTCTTCTATAGTTAATTCTGGCTTCAATTTGCTTTGCAACTGATTCAGCAACTATATATGCATCCAACTCAGGCTTACGGATCTCAACAATATTGATCTGTATATCTTTGCCTGTAAGTTTCTTGAGCTCTTCTTTAATTTGGTCAACTTCTTGTCCACCTTTACCTATAATTATACCAGGTCTCGATGTATGAACCGTCACAGTTATACGCTTTAGCGTTCTCTCAATGATGATTTTCGATACACCACCTTTTTGAATTCTCGCTCTAAGGTAATTACGGATTTTTTCGTCTTCGACTACTTTATCGGCCATATCATGGCCACCAAACCAGTTGGAGTCCCACCCTCTGATTATTCCTAGTCTATTGCCTATTGGATTTGTCTTCTGACCCATGAAAGGTAATTTAATTGCTTATATTAATATTAATCTTCAGTTTCTACTTCTTCGAATTCATCAACATCAAGATCTACTCCCTCGCCTTCTAACGGAACCCTGTTCTCTAAAACCAATGTTACATGACACTGATGTTTTCTTATTCTATGAGCCCTTCCTTGTGGAGCAGGTCTGAACCTTTTTAGCATCGTGCCCTGATCCGCATAGATCTCTCTTATAAAAAGGTCATAATCATCTGCACTTAAAATACCATCATTCTTAAATTCCCAATTGGCTATGGCTGATAGTAATAATTTTTCCAGTACAGTAGCTGCTTCTTTCTTCGTAAAAGAAAGAATGTTTAATGCTTCGTCGATATTCTTTCCACGAATTAAATCAACTACAAGACGCATCTTGCGCACTGACATTGGATAACCTTTTAATTTTGCAACAGCTTCCATCTTACTTAAAATATTATGGCGAAAATATTTCGCTTATTAATCAATATTTATTTTTTCCTATTACCGGCGTGACCTTTAAAACTTCTTGTCGGTGCAAACTCACCAAGTTTATGTCCCACCATGTTTTCTGTGACAAACACAGGTACAAACGTCTTCCCATTATGTACTGCTATGGTCTCACCAACCATATCCGGGATTATCATAGACGCTCTAGACCACGTTTTGATCACGGTTTTCTTTGACGATTCTTTTGACTTAGCGACCTTATCTAATAACTTGTGAAATACGTAAGGTCCTTTTTTTATTGATCTTGCCATTGTACTATAGTATTAGTAATGGTTAATTATTTACGTTTTGAAATGATTAATTTTGAAGAATGCTTCTTATTGTTTCTGGTCTTTTGTCCTTTTGCAAAAATACCTGTTCTTGATCTAGGATGACCTCCCGAAGCTCTTCCTTCACCACCACCCATTGGGTGATCAACTGGGTTCATTGCTACACCTCTTGTTCTTGGTCTCTTACCTACCCATCTGTTCCTTCCTGCTTTACCTTTGACTTCTAGTGCATGGTCTGCATTTGAAGTAACGCCAATAACTGCCTTACAAGTCAATAAGATTCTTCTAACTTCACCTGAAGGCATACGAACACTCGCATATCTACCTTCTCGTCCGGTCAAAACACCATATGTACCAGCACTTCTTGCTAATGCAGCACCCTTGCCAGGTTGCATCTCGATATTATGGATATAAGAACCCAATGGAATCTTACTTAAAAACATAGCGTTACCAGTATTGGGCTGAGCATTGCTTCCAGACTCAATAACATCGCCTACTTTTAGGCCTTTGGGAGCGATAATATACCTCTTCTCACCGTCAGCGTAAACTGCTAAAGCAATAAATGCCGTACGGTTTGGATCGTATTCAATCGTTTTTATCGTGGCAGGAACACCATCTTTATCACGCTTGAAATCGATAATTCTGTACCTTCTTTTGTGGCCTCCACCTCTGTACCTAACTGTCATCCGACCACTATCATTTCTACCACCTTTGCTTCGCATAGGCGCTAGAAGTGACTTCTCCGGCTTGTCAGTAGTTACTTCAGCAAACGCGTTGCCTACTCTTGTTCGAGTTCCTGGAGTTATCGGGTTATACTTCTTTACTGGCATTTCCTACTATTTTATCTTAAGAACTATAAAAGCTTTCTTTAATTAATAATTATGCTTCACCGAAGAAATCTATTACTTCACCTTCCGCTAATGTAACGACTGCTTTTTTATAGGGGGACTTCATACCTCTCATGATACCTGTCTTTGTGTATCTAGATTTATTTTTACCCGGAATTATAGCAGTGTTAACAGCTTCAACGCTAACATTATACATAGACTCGACAGCCTTGCGAATTTCTATTTTATTTGCACGCTTATCTACAACAAAAGAGTATTTTCCTTCTCTTTCAGATATCTGCTCAGATTTCTCAGAAATTAGAGGCTTAATTAATACGTACTTTGACATGGCAAATATTTTTTTCCTATTAATTCAATTCTTCAATTAGTCTATTCAGTCCTGATTCTGAAAAAACCAATTTATCACTATTTAGAATACTATAAGTATTTAACTCACTGTACAATGCGACATTGGCTTTCTTAATATTTCTAGCTGACAACAAAACATTTTTATCAGCTTCTCCCATGACCAAAGTAGATTTAGTATTATCTAGACTCAATCCTTTTAGGATACTTTGGAATTCTTTAGTCTTAGGCTCTTCTAACTTTATATCTTCTACGATGAGGAGATCTCCACCAGTAGCCTTTACAGATAAAGCAGACAACTTTGCCAAACGCTTAACCTTCTTATTCAAAGAGAAACCATAACTTCTAGGTTGAGGTCCAAAAACTGTTCCCCCACCTCTAAAAAGTGGATTTTTGATATCACCTTTTCTAGATCCACCTGTACCTTTTTGCTTGTGGAGTTTTCTGGTAGATCCTTTTATTTCGCTCCTCCCTTTAGTCTTATGTGTACCTTGTCTCTGATTGGCATTATATAGCTTGACAGCCAGATACATAGAATGCTCGTTTGGCTCTACGCCAAATATACTCTCCGGAAGCTCAATTTGTCTTCCAGTCTTTTCTCCATCTTTTGTTAAAACATCTAATTTCATGGCTTATTATTTTTCAATTACTACAAACCCACCCTTAGGTCCAGGTATAGCGCCTTTAATTAAAATCAAATTCTTTTCAGGAAATAAGTTGACCACTTTTAAATTCCTTGTTTTCACACGATCATTACCCGTGCGACCACCCATTCTCATCCCTTTGAATACTTTGGCAGGATAAGAGGCAGCACCTATAGAACCAGGGGCTCTTAATCTGTTGTGTTGACCGTGAGTAGCATCACCTACACCGCTAAAACCGTGTCTTTTTACTACACCCTGAAAACCCTTACCTTTGCTGGTACCTACAACACTAACTTTATCACCTTCAGCAAAAAGTTCATCTATTGTAACTGTATCCCCTAGAGACTTAGACAACCCAAAATTAGGTATCTCGACTACTTTTGACTTTGGTGAAGTATTAGCTTTAGAAAAGTGACCTGCCATCGCTTTGGAGGTATTCTTTTCTTTGGCTTCACCAAACGCCAATTGAACAGCACTATAACCGTCGACGTCTTCTGATTTAACTTGAGTGACTACACAAGGACCAGCTTCAATTATTGTACAAGCTATATTATTACCAGCTTGATCAAAAATGCTGGTCATACCGATTTTTTTACCGATAATTCCGTTCACGTCCGAAAATTTAATATTAATAAATCAATTAGTATCGTCTAATTTAAGACGGTACCAATAGTTTCTTATTCTTTATTCAATAGGACTTAATCAGGAATAAACCTGATGACATCCACACGTATTAAGTCAATTTGACTTGAATATCAACCCCACTTGGCAGTTCTAATTTAGACAGAGCATCTACAGTTTTTGGAGTGGGCGTATATATCTCAATAAGTCGCTTATGAGTACGCAATTCGAACTGCTCACGAGATTTTTTATTTACGTGTGGCGAACGCAACACCGTATATATTTTCTTCTCAGTAGGCAGCGGAATCGGACCCGTAACAACAGCACCACTATTCTTAACTGTTTTTACTATTTTCTCCGTAGACTTATCTACTAAATTGTGATCGTAACTACGAAGCTTAATCCTGATTTTCTGATTCATAACCTTTTCAACAAATATTATTAAAAATATTTAATGCTTACATTCAAGCATTATGCCAACCTTGGCTCTTATACATTAACTTCACCTTTTGAAGCTTCAATGACTTTCTCGGCAATGTTTGTCGGCGCAGCTGAGTAATGAGAAAACTCCATAGAAGATGAAGCTCTACCAGATGTGATAGTTCTCAATTCAGTCACATAACCAAACATTTCAGCTAGAGGCACATCGGCTTTTACTACAACTGCATTCTGCTTTGAATCCTGTCCTTTCACCAATCCTCTCCTTCTATTCAAATCACCTATCACACTACCTGTATATTCTTCAGGCGTTGTAACTTCCAATTTCATGATGGGCTCAAGTAATACAGGGCTAGCTGTTTTCGCAGCAGCTCTGAAACCTTCTTTTGCACATAATTCAAATGCTATAGGCTTTGAGTCAACCGAGTGCATGGAACCATCTAATACTGACACTTTCATGCTATCAATATTGTAACCAGCTAACACACCATTTTCCATCATCGCTGTAAAACCGTCTGTAATGGGTTTGATGTAGTTCTTATCAATCGCACCACCTACAATCTTCCAGTCAAATTGTAATTTCTTCTTGCCGTTTTTGAATTCATCACTTTCTAAGAATTCTTCGTCGGCAGGTCCTAATTCAAATTCCATGTCTGCGAACAAACCGGAACCACCAGACTGCTTCTTAAGCTTTTCTCTATGCTTAATTGTCTTAGTCAACGCTTCCTTGTAGTTTACTTGAGGCGCACCTTGGTTAACTTCAACCTTAAACTCTCTTTTCAATCTATCTACGATGATCTCTAGGTGAAGCTCTCCCATTCCGCTGATTACAGTTTGGCCTGTATTCTCGTCGTATTGTACTCTAAATGTTGGATCTTCCTCAGCCAACTTAGCCAAAGCCATACCTAACTTTTCAAGGTCTTTCTGTGTCTTTGGCTCAATTGCTAAACCAATTACTGGCTCTGGGAATATCATACTCTCAAGCACGATAGGCTTTTTCTCATCACATAGCGTATCACCTGTTTTAATATCTTTAAATCCAACTGCTGCCGCAATATCACCAGCCTGAACTCTATCAATAGGCTTCTGCTGCTTTGCGTGCATTTGATACAATCGGGAAATACGCTCTTTGTTTCCAGATCTGGTATTTAACACATAACTACCAGCATCTAATACACCTGAATAGGTTCTGAAAAATGCAAGACGACCAACAAATGGATCTGTCGCAATCTTGAACGCTAAAGCGGCAAATGGCTCATCGACATTTGGCTTTCTTGTCTCAGGCTCTTCAGTTTTTGGGTTAGTACCTGTAATGGCTTCAATATCAATTGGAGCCGGTAAGTATGCACATGTGGCATCAAGCAGAGCTTGTACACCTTTGTTCTTAAATGCAGAACCGCACATCATCGGTACAAACTTCATATCAATAACAGCTTCTCTAATAGCTGCAATCATTTCATCCTCAGTAATAGTAGATGGATCATCAAAGAATTTCTCCAATAATGAATCATCATACTCAGCAACCGCCTCTAATAACTTCTCTCTATACTCATCAGCAATTGGCTTGATGTCCTCTGGAATCTCGATTGTCTCGTATGTCATTCCAAAGTCCTCTTCATTCCATACAATCGCTTTTCCTGTGATCAAGTCCACTACGCCTTTGAAATCATCCTCAGCACCTATAGGCACTTGAAGAGGAATAGCTGTAGAACCAAGCATTTCTTTGACCTGCTTTACTACCATAAAGAAGTCAGCACCCTGACGGTCCATTTTATTGACAAAGCCAATTCTAGGTACTTTGTAACCGTCAGCTAGCCTCCAGTTAGTCTCAGACTGAGGCTCTACACCATCAACTGCACTAAACAAGAAAACAAGACCATCTAATACTCTTAATGATCTATTCACCTCAACTGTAAAGTCAACGTGACCAGGGGTATCAATGATATTTACTGTATATGGATTCTCCTTCCAATTCCAAGTCGTCTTCGTAGCTGCAGAAGTAATGGTAATACCTCTCTCCTGCTCCTGCTCCATCCAATCCATAGTAGCAGCACCATCGTGTACTTCACCAATTTTATGGCTAATACCGGTGTAGAATAATATTCTCTCGGTAGTAGTGGTCTTACCAGCATCAATGTGTGCTGCAATACCAATATTCCTTGTGAATTTAAGATCAGTCATGAGTAATGTTTGTCTTTTATCTTTTTATATATAATTACACTCTAAAATGAGCAAAAGCTCTGTTTGATTCGGCCATTCTGTGCGTATCTTCTTTACGCTTAACGGCTGCACCTTCACCTTTGCTTGCCGCCATCAACTCTGCTGCTAACTTTTCAGCCATCCCTTTTCCACTTCTCGCTCTGGCAAATTTGATCAACCACTTCATGCCAACTGATACTTTTCTTGCAGCAGGTAGCTCAACCGGAATTTGAAACGTTGCACCCCCAATACGCTTTGATCTTACCTCAACCTGAGGCATGGCATTGTTTAATGCTCTCTTCCAAACCTCCAACTCATTTTCTCCTTCCATTTTTGATTTGATGATATCCATAGCATCATAGAAAATAGAATAGGCTGTTGTCTTCTTACCCTGTAACATCATATGATTGACAAACTTAGTCACTAATGTGTCATTGTATCTTGGGTCTCCCGCAATTATCCGCGGTTTTGGTTTCCTTTTTCTCATTTTTAGATCGTTATATTGGCTCTATTATGAACTTTAATTTATTTTGGTCGCTTTGCTCCGTACTGTGACCTACTCTTTTTTCTATTCGCAACACCGGCGGTATCTAGTGCACCTCTTACAATAGTATATCGAACACCAGGTAAATCCTTTACCCTACCACCTCTTACCAAAACAATAGAGTGTTCTTGAAGATTGTGTCCTTCACCGGGAATATAACAAATGACCTCGAGACCATTTGTTAATCTTACCTTAGCTACTTTTCTCAAAGCAGAGTTTGGCTTCTTAGGTGTAGTCGTATATACTCTCGTACATACTCCTCTTCTTTGCGGGCATGAATTTAATGCACGCGACTTACTCTTTTGTGTTATGGTCTTTCTTCCTTTCTTGACCAGTTGATTGATAGTTGGCATATTCTTCTAACTCTTTGGAGTTTATTATACTTTTTTAACTAAAAAAACGCCTTTTCAAAAGCGAATGCAAAGATAGGACTATTTCTTTGTTTCACAACAATCTGAAAAGAAAATATTTACTCGTGTGATAGACTGGTCTATCAATTTCCTAATAATTAATAAATAAACGACCATAAGAGGCTCAGGTCAAGGCTATTTTTACCGAATTGGCAAAATTAATTTCATACAAACTATATATTTGCCAAAATAAATTTTTTCACAGTTTTATATAGATTTTTTATGATTGAATATAAAAAAGCGACAATAGAGGACATGGAGGCTATTCATAGTTTGGTAAAAGAATTAGCTGTCTATGAAAAAGCCGCCTTTGAAGTTGATACTACTGTTCAAAATTATGAAGTAGATTTTAAGGATAATTGGTTCGATGCTATCGTGGCAATAGATGGAGAATCTATTGTCGGTCTTGCTCTGTATTATAAATCATACTCCACATGGAAAGGTCGGATGATCTACCTCGAAGATCTCATCGTGACCCAATCATATAGACGCCAGGGCATAGGACTAGAACTTCTGAGACAATTGGAGATAGAGGCCAAGAGCATGAACGCAAAACTAATGAAGTGGCAAGTGCTGGATTGGAATACGCCAGCCATAGACTTCTATAACACACTAGGTGTCAAAATTGAAAAAGAATGGTATAACTGTAAAAAGATGTTGTGAAGATATAAACTGTAAGCTGGCAGCAGCTGCTGCATCTAATCCTTTATGTGTTTTATCTATGGACAGCAGAATATTTCACCTTAGGTAGAGTACCATATTATATATATGCTACAAATCGGCTGTAAAAGACAGGAATTGCATCAGCGATGTGAAAGGGTGGCGACGTCAGGAGCCAGACTCTGCGCAGCGAAAGTGGAGCAGAGGCCGACCGTTTAGGGAGCCCTGCAACGTAGCGACCCGACGACGACAGGAGGAGGGTGATGCCCAAATAAAAAGGCTGATAAAAACAACGCTTAATACTAGATCGATACTGGAAATCGTCTCGTCACTATAATGCGGTATTGAGGAAACGCAGAAACTGAATCGTAACTGCTTACAAGAAAACCCTAACGCCTGTGAATATGGCGAAAGGTGCAAATGAAGCATCACCGTGTCTGAACTGACCCGTATTGGCAGTAAAGCGGCGGTCTGCATTGCTCATAAGCCTCTTCTGGTAATAAATTATCGGGACATTGGCATAAATCTCAAACCCTGACCCGCGATACGACAAACTGTTCTCGAATGATGTAGCAAATCCCGGCCTTCTAAATCCTTCTCTTCCTGAGACCATGTCATTAACCGGTACTCCGTCTACCCTAAGGCCTAGCGAAAGCCAAAGCGGCAAACCGGGATAAGTAAGTGTAACACCACCGCGAACCATATACTGATCACTTACACCAGCCAGATCTTCCTCTCTAAATTCCTCTGAAAAAGTGCTTCTAAATGTCATCACGCCATTGCTAGAAGCAAAGCTGGCCAAGTAGTGAGCGCCACCATATAAACCCAACCAATTTGTGAGTTCATGTCCTAATTGAATATCAGCTATGGCCGCCCATGTGCCGTCACCCGGCTGAATAACAGGGTCTACAGGCCTTCTGACAGATGTGCCCATGGGGCCAATATTTTGCCAATCGTCCATGGCGTCGAAAGCTCCCGTCGGCAACTTAACTCCTCCTCCAAGAACGATAGATGTCTTACTCATAGAATCAGGCACGACAAAAGCATAATTAGTCATCACAAATACATCTCCCAGTCCTATGGCTTCTGTGACTCTTCTTTGTCGAGTGATAAATGTACCATTCACTAGACTATGCTCATAAACCGATGACTTTTGATTGTAAACTAATGGTATGCCTACATGAAAGCTCCATCTTGGGGTTAATTGATATGATAGTGCAATATTCACAGCGTGCTTATTGAATATCTCGTGCTCGTTGGCTGCTTCCAGCTCTGTTTGCCTAAGATCACTAGAATAAGGCACGTCTGCGTCAAACCAACGATAGTGCAAACCTATTGCAAATTTTGATTGCTTCTTGACGGTATCAAGATGAATGAGCCCCTGACTGGGCGTCTTATAATCAAGATGTCTTAATCCTATACCCGCTTGTCCAACCATGTCAGAGGGCAAGCAAAAAAACAAGCCAATTATGAGAATTGAAATCAATAGTCTTTTCATAGTAAATTATAGTTCAGTTCTGCAAAAGTATTACTATTTATAAACATTTATACTCTCCCACCTTGGTTTTTGTGCGCATGATTGCGTCACTTCTAGACCCGACCTTGTCTTTATGCATCTTTATGTAATTGTAATACTATAAATTTGAGTCTGTATCATCTGCCTTGTTTTTGTAGATATAAGCTCTGAAGTTACATTAGTTTTCTCTATTCATGAGCTGTGTAGCAAACTTCTTCAAGTAGTCCAGCTTGGGTTCTTCTACAGACATGGTGTCCAAGTGAGATAGTGCAGACTTATAGTATCTCTTCATCAGATTTGATGCCGCGTCTTGAACTTTATACTTTTTGTATAGTGTTTTCATACCTTCGACCTTTTTGTCGTTGTCTTCATTGGTCAAAGCGATAAGTGACTGAAACAAGGCTTCATCTTCCTCAGAAAGTAAAGACTGGCAGGTAATCCAAAGCAGCGTTTTCTTGTTTTGTATGATATCACCACCTATTTTTTTACCAACTTTTGATGGATCTCCAAAAGTGTCAAGTATATCATCATTGATTTGAAAGGCAATACCCAGGTCAATAGCAAAATTGTATAACGCCTTAGAGTTCTTCTTAGAGGCACCACCTAGTGTAGCTCCAATGTGCATGGCAGCGCCAAGCAATACGGCTGTCTTAAACTTAATCATCGTGATATACTCGTCTACATCGACATCTCTCCTACGCTCAAAATCAATATCCATCTGCTGACCTTCACAGATCTGCACAGCAGCTTTATTAAAGATGTCAAAGACCAGACCCCAGTCAGCATCCCGTGTCTCCTTTTTCAGTAGCTCATAAGACTTGATCATCATGATATCGCCGCTAAGTATAGCCGCATTGACCCCATACTTTGCATGCATGGAAGGTTGGCCTCTTCGCACATCTGCTTCATCCATGATATCATCATGAGCCAGGGTGAAATTGTGAAACATCTCTATGGCTAAAGCCGCATCCATAGCTCTGGATATATCATCATCAAATAATTCGTATGCCATGAGCAATAATATAGGTCGCATCCTTTTCCCTCCAAGCCCCATTAAATAATTTACCGGATCATACAGGTTTGGCGGATTACCTTTTATTTTACTCTGACTTAAGTGTGTCAAGAAATGTTCTCTAAGCTGGTCTATGTCTCGCATGTACTATCGTGTGAATGATATTTATCGTGTCAAACCAAAATTTAAGCAAAATGGGTACTAAGCGGGGTTGGCGCTATTGCAAATTCCACGTTTAACTATCTGTAAAATTGATTGGTGTAAAATAAATAGATTTTATCGACTTGATCAAGCATTGGTATTATTTTGTGAGTCATAGCTGAAATAAATTGACCAGACGACCTATTATTACACATACCGACATATACCAGACTTCGATTTATAAAGTCGCAGCTCGTAATTTCTTATGAGCATTTTAGGACATATTCTTTTATTGGAGCACCAAGACCTATATTCTATTATTTTGAGGTTTTATTTCTTTTTTGGGCTTTGGGCATCACCCTTGTCCCACCCCCTTGTTTGGGGGGATGGGACAAGGGTCGCTATGCTTCGGGGCTCGCTGTTCGCTCGGCCTCGATTTCGCTAAGGCTGCATCGAGTCTGGCTCCACTTCGCTACGCCACCCACTACGCAGCGCTGATGCAAGACTGTTGAAACAACAACATTGTACCTCTCCTTTCTTACTATTGAAAAACTGAATGTGCTTATAACCATAAAGTAATAACTATAGAAATACTTTATAGATTGAAAAACGACTCAATACGCAGCATCGTATTCTTTAGAAATGGCTTATCAAATGTGCAACTATTGGCACTTAATCGTTAGTTTTGTTCTTATCATTTTACCAATGAATATTTACTATGTCAGATAAAAAAAACGCTTTCAATGATCTCAGTTCACTAAGAGACGCATTTGGTCTGGAGCCAGCACATCCAGAGAATGAAACTCACGACGCTCAGAACGAAAAAGGTATTTACACATTTGACCAAAGTATAAGAATTCATCGTCAACGGTTGAAAGGTAATAAAGAAGCCACATTAATTAAAGGTATAGACGCTACAGACGAGTGGTTATCGAACCTGGCAACTGATCTCAAAAAGAAATGCGGCAGCGGAGGGTCTGCTAAAAACGGTGAAATCATCATTCAGGGCAATCACAGAGATACTGTTCTTGAGTATCTAAAAGGTCTGGGCTTCAAAGACGTGAAACTTTCAGGAGGTTAATGTCTTCACTTTATCACCGGAAGTATGACCATATTAAAAATTCCAATTCATGCCTACCTGGGCACCACCTCCAGGAGCCAACTGCAATGATGGTCTTATCATCGAATTATACTTCATGGACGTTAGATAAGCCACAATATCGAAGGCAAATAAAAAAGCCCCTTGTAAAATAATAGAATCACCAAATCCCCTAAGACGCTCAGGTCTATCAATGCCTGACCGCTTTGACCGCTCAATTAGATAAAATCCACCGGCGACATATCCCAAATCTAATCCTGCATTGAATAACAAGGACTTCTGAAACGTAGAGAAGTCTTTTAAAGACTCGGATAAAGTTAGAGAAGAAGCATCTATTCTTGATACTGACCACCACCCTAAGGCAGCAATACCCAGATTTACTATATTCCACCCTGCATTCATTTGGTGAAAGTATCTTTGTGACCCATCTGCATTGGATTGCCATATACTACCCACAGCTATATTGCCAACTGCCCAGCTGCCCAATACGACCATAGCACCTTTTTGGTGTTGAAGTCTGGATTCATTAAAGTCTAGTAGTAGATTCTTTTCTTGTGCGGTAACCATAGAACTGGCAAATAGCCATACGATTGAAATGATAATTGTTAGTGATCTCATCTGTTCTTTTCTTTTATCGCACATAATAATACACATCAGCGAAAGGTAAAAAAAATTAAAAATGATGGACTTGGCAAGGCTCA
Organism: Saprospiraceae bacterium; assembly: GCA_007125435.1. Lineage (GTDB taxonomy): Bacteria > Bacteroidota > Bacteroidia > Chitinophagales > Saprospiraceae > SLDF01. The sequence continues at coordinate 3,904 of SLDF01000357.1, read as the reverse complement.
TTTTCACCTACTTAACTCATGATACACAACGTGATTGCAAATGCTGAATACCACAATTTTCTGCACTCCTTCCCCTTCCGGATTACTCAATTGTTATCTTTTGTTAACAGAACTCTATGGCACTTAAAATGTTCAGGACTGATATTTGTTGATGCAGATATTGAACCGAAGCTTGCTTTTACAGTTAAGCAAGATGGTTTGGTTATCATCAACTGTAGTCGAAACTTTAACAGTAAGGGCTATTCATTCGGCAAATGGATACAGTCAAAATTTATCAAAGTAAAACAAAGTGTATACATTTGAAGCGCAGAGGCATAAGGATACTCATTAAACCCAAATTGTATATTAGAAACTAGGAATGGGGGAAATACTTGTAATGCATCAGCCCTGCGCAGTGTGTGGCGTAGCGAAGTGGAGCCATCCCCAAAGCATAGGGGACGAGCGAATAGCGAGCCCCGGAGTCCACCAACTTGTTGGTGAGGAGACAAGCTATAGCGACCCGACGATAACAGGAGGAGGATGATTTCCAAAGCGACTAAATGAGATACCCCTAAATTATTTTTATGAAAAAAAAGAACAAATGAAAGTAGATATATTAGCAATCGGTGTCCATCCTGACGATGTAGAATTAAGCTGCAGTGGCACGTTACTAAAGCATATTAAAAGTGGTCATACTGTTGCAATTTTGGATCTGACACGAGGCGAACTTGGCACAAAAGGTAATGCAGACCTAAGAATGAAGGAAGCAAAAGCAGCAGCTGATATTATGGGCGTAATATATAGAGAGCAAGCCGGCCTTGAAGACGGTTTCTTTCAATATAGCCAAGAAAACATTAAAGCCATTATACCTTATATTAGAAAGTTCCAACCTGAAATTGTTCTCACAAATGCTCCAAAGGATCGGCATCCAGATCATGGCAGAGCTGCAAAGTTAACAGCTGATGCATGCTTCTATTCAGGGCTAATCAAGATAAAAACACAATGGGAAGGACAAGATCAAGAGGCATGGCGCCCTCGCGCCGTTTATCACTATATTCAGGATGATCATCTCACCCCGGACTTTGTGGTAGATATCACATCGGAAATTGATCAAAAAATTGATGCTATAATGGCATACAAATCACAATTTTACAACAAAAACGATGACGGTCCGGAAACGCCTATATCACAGAAAAACTTCATTGACTCCGTGAAGGGCAAAAATGCAGTTTTCGGCCGGTCAATAAGAGTAGATTTTGCTGAAGGTTTTATATGCGACCGCATACCGGGCATTGATAATTTAATGGACCTCGTTTGACACCCTATTGTTTTGTCAATTCACAAGTCTGACTTCGCGATGCCAATCTTTCGAATGAAATAGCCCTTTTTCACTCAATAGATAAAAAAGGAGAAACACTTAATGGCGTTCCTCCTAAATTAATCGTAAAGCATCATCCAAAGTGATGAGCCCTAAATCATATGCCTACACATCTACATTCGCGTATTTAGCATTTTCTTCAATGAAAGCTCTCCTTGGCGGCACTTCATCTCCCATCAACATAGAAAATACGCGATCTGCCTCCATAGCATCATCAATGGTCACCTTTTTCAAAATTCGAGTATCAGGATCCATAGTCGTTTCCCAAAGCTGATCAGCATTCATCTCACCAAGACCCTTGTACCGTTGAATTTTGACCGAGTCGGTGCTTCCTCCTTTGGCCAGACCTTTTACGGCATCTTTTCGCTCATCTTCTGTCCAGCAATACACTGAATTATTACCTTTCTTTATCAAATACAGAGGCGGAGTCGCTATGTAAACATGATCATTCTCGATCAAAGGCCTCATGAACCTAAAAAAGAAAGTCAAAATCAAAGTCGTAATGTGACTACCATCAACATCGGCATCACACATGATGACTATCTTGTGATACCTCAGCTTCTCGATATTCAGTACCTTCTCCCCTTCTTTCTCTTCGATACTTACCCCAAGGGCAGTAAACATATTTTTAATCTCTTCATTCTCGTAGATTTTATGCTCCATGGCTTTTTCTACGTTTAGAATCTTACCTCTAAGTGGAAGTATGGCCTGAAATCCTCTATCCCTACCCTGTTTTGCTGTACCTCCTGCTGAGTCTCCCTCGACTAGAAATATCTCCGAATCAAAAGGGTTTCTCGAGCTACAATCTGACAGTTTACCGGGTAATCCACTACCAGTCAATACATTTTTTCGCTGCACCATCTCCCTGGCCTTTCGCGCGGCATGTCTGGCAGTTGCTGCTATGATCACCTTGTCTATGATGCGCTTGGCCTCTTGAGGGTTTTCCTCCAGATAAAACTTCAATGTCTCTCCCACATTTCTGGAAACAACACCTAAAACTTCTGAGTTGCCCAATTCACCTTTTGTCTGTCCTTTAAACTGTGGTTCTGGCACTTTCACTGAGACAACAGCGGTCAAACCCTCACTAAAGTCTTCGCCTGATACTGTAAAATTCAACTTCTTAAAAAAGTTGTTTTCATCACCATAGGCTTTAAATACTCTGGTAACAGCTCTTTTAAAGCCACTGACGTGCGTACCTCCCTCCTTAGTGCTAATATTATTAACGAAAGAAAATACGTTCTCACTAAATGAAGTATTGTACTGCATGGCTACTTCCACCTCTACATTGGACTCCTCGTCTCTGCCCTTTACATAGATAGGCTTTTCTGTTAGTGGTGTCCTATTGGCATCAATGTAAGTGACCATTTCTGACAACCCTCCCTCTGAGAAAAATCGCTCAAATCTGGGCTTACCATCTTCATCCACATGACGCTCATCTAGAATAGTCAACTCTAAGCCTGCATTTAGAAAGGATAACTCCTTCAGACGAGATGCTAAAGTATCATATTTAAACTCTGTTGTTTCAAATATTCCGTCATCCGGCTTGAATGTGATGATCGTACCTGTCTTATCAGATTTGCCAATGGCTGTGACTTCGCTTGTGGGCTTTCCCTGAGAATACGTCTGTTCTACTATTTGACCATCTCTATGAACCTCTGCTCTCAGATACGTCGATAGAGCATTAACACATGAGACACCTACACCGTGCAATCCACCTGATACTTTATATGTGTCTTTATCAAACTTTCCACCGGCATGCAAGACTGTCATAACAACCTCCAGTGCTGATTTCTGCAGTTTTTGATGCATCCCTGTTGGAATACCACGACCATCATCTTTTACGGTCAATGTATTATCGGCGTGGATGATTAATTCTATTTTACTGCAATGTCCGGCAAGATGCTCATCTATAGAGTTATCCAATACCTCCACTACTAAGTGATGAAGACCTTTTAAGTCTGTACTTCCAATGTACATCCCTGGTCTCTTCCTTACTGCTTCCAGACCTTCCAGTGCTTGTATATTGTCGGCACCGTAATTGGTTTTATTTTCGTTATCTGCCATTATTTATTTTTTTCAAAAAGATGTGCAAAGATACGTAAATTAAATGTCTTCACATATAAAAAAGATTAAAGTATTACCTCCATGATTAATCTAGGCTTCAATATACATCCGAGCAGGGATCTCGTCCTAAATAATAGTGTCAATGAGGCCTCTCCTATTCAATGCCAATCGTACCCAAAATACAGTATTATCAAAACTTGCAATTACTTACAATGGGTGTATTTCAAAATGTCGTTTTTTCTGGTCATGCATCAGCGCTGCGCAACAATGGCGACCCTCAGGAAGCCAGACCGGATGGAACGAATGTGAAAGCCGGGCCGACCGTTAAGGGAGCTGTGAAGCGAGTCTCAAAATAGCCGGCGTATGATCTAAGTCGCAGCTATTTTGAGTGAGATCGAAGAATAAAAAATACGCGCATAGCCAAGGCTACACTTGATGTCGTCTGAAAAGAGCTAGAGCTTAGAGAATTTTACTTTAGACGAG
>SLDF01000121.1 GCA_007125435.1 Saprospiraceae bacterium | reverse complement strand
TCGAAGGGTGCGCATACCTGAACCCGGCAGAGATGTGCAATTAACAGTCAAGCATATTTTTTAATTATAAATCATTTTTTATGAAAAGTTACTTATTGTTTTTATCGATGTTAGCCCTTGTGGTTTTTTCAGCTTGTGAAAAGGAGGATCAAGATACTCCACCTGAAATTTCTAAACTCGAGGCGCTAAACCACGACAATGAGACCAATGTAATAGAAAGGGGAGGTACCATTATGGTCAATTTTGATGCGAGATCCAGAAACGATGGACGGTTGGATCGATATCACATAGAGATTCATGACCATCCTGAAAGTGGTAATCCGGCTGACGAGTACAAACTTATCGATGATACATTTGAAGACAACCCTACTTTCAAAGGGCTTAGAAATGCTTCAATCCATCATCATGTTTCGGTTCCAATGGATGCTAACCTTGGTGAGTACCATGTGGTCGTAGTTGTCATAGACGAATTTGGCAACAGTACAGATACTGAAGAATGGGATGTTGAAGTTGTTATCGTAGAGTAGTAAGAATACGACTCAAACGAACATTTTTACCGCGCATCAGCGATGCGTAGTGGGTCAGGAGCGGTAGCGAGTGAGTCCGAAGGACCGAGCGAACAGCGAGCCCCGAAGCGTAGCGACCCCCGTCTCATCCCGCTAAAGGATGAGAAGGGGGTGATGCCCAAAGCGAATAAAAAGAAAGACACTTGACAAATGAAAACGATATGAAGGAAATGATAAAAGCAGGCCTCATGAATAAATTTTTGTCGGTTTTTGTATTAATCGCCATGTTGATTTGCTATGGGTGTGTAAAAGAAAGTGGTGACGGCGAAGGCCCTAGAGTTACTGTAGTGAGCCCATTACCTTGCGATACCATTACATTTGGTGAACCTTTTGTATTTGAGATGCAGATCGAGGGTGAAAGTAAACTGGGGAACTTATCGATTGATATCCATCACAATTTTGGACAGCATTCACATGGGGGTCACGTTTCATGTGAGTTTGATGATAAGAAAGATGCACAGTTTCCTTTCTTTGAAGAATGGTTGTTTGCGCTATCGGAAGATAAAACATCAATTGAGTTTAAGCAGGAGTTTTTGTTTGATGACGCAAATGAAGATGGAAATCCATTTGATACAGGGGACTATCATTTTCACATCTATGTGACCAATCAAGATGGTTATTTGACATTTACGACCCTTGATGTCAAGCTGACAAGATAAAATCATCATGAAGTAAAGCGATATCATTTTGAGCTTCAGATGCTGAGTCGGGACATGAGGTAGCTCATGTAATGGAAGATTTCTTCTTTCCAATTTTTAATAGAAACGAAAGGAAAAGGTTGCCCTATGTAAGTGAAAATGAATCATGGATTTACCTTGTGATACAATGGTCAACGGCCATGTAGATACATTGGCATTCAATTGTCGAATTAGAAAATATTTACTAAATCAGATCAAAAAGTATTATAACCAATTATTTATGAGTATCTTGGCGTACAACAAAAAGTGAAAAATGGGAAACGTAAAAGCACCAAAGTCAAGCAGAAACAGCAGAGGAACAGTCGCTTGTGATAACACCACCATGCATCTATTGCAGGCCAATGATTTCGTGGCAGAGACCATAAGAAAGAGAATGGCGGATAATGGTATTCTCATGATCAATATCGTGTCTTCGGCCGGCAGTGGTAAGACAACGCTCATGCAAGAAACAGTGAAACGACTCAAAGACAAGTACAATATTGCGATTTTAGTAGGGGATCTAGAAACAGAGAGAGACGCCGATAGAATCAAAGAAGTCGGCGGTAATGCCCTTCAGATTGTGACCGGCGGTATATGCCACTTAGAGGCACAGATGATATGGCAAGCTATAGAGGGCATGAACCTGGAAGGAGTAGATATTCTATTTGTAGAAAATGTCGGCAACCTTGTTTGTCCCGCTTCTTTTGACCTTGGTGAGGATTATCGCATCACGCTAATATCCACAACCGAGGGTGACGACAAGCCCAAAAAGTACCCTAAAATGTTTCTAACAAGTGAAATGATGGTGGTGTCAAAAGCAGACTTGTTGCCTTATTTACCTTTTAGCCTGGAACTGGTCACAAAAGACGCCATGGATGTCAATCCGGATATTGAAGTGCTAAGCTTGTCAAGTACCAGTGGTGAAGGACTAGATGAATGGTGTGAATGGCTCGCAACTAAAGTAAAGGAAAAAACTACGGCCAAAGCGGTTAGCTGATAATGGAGACCTGGCATATTCATATCAAAGGCCAAGTCCAGGGTGTTGGGTTTCGTCCATTTGTTTACAGATTGGCTAAGGAAGTCAATATATGTGGTAGCGTTAGCAACGGTAATGACGGTGTTCATATTTGTATGAATGCCTCTGAAGAAGAAGTCAATATTTTCTGTCATAGAATAGATGCTGATAGGCCGGCACAATCCATCATCACCGATGTAATGGTGTCACAAATTGAACCTATACCCTTTACCTCTTTTAAGATCATAGGGTCAGAAAATGAAGGCGCACCCAGCGTTTTATTGAGCCCTGATTTTGCGATATGCAGCGCTTGCGCAGATGAGGTCATTAATTATCAAGACAGAAGATATCATTATCCTTTCACCACATGCACGGAGTGCGGTCCAAGGTTATCCATCATACGGTCACTGCCTTATGATCGAGAGACAACTGCAATGTCTCCATACAGTATGTGTAATACGTGCAAGGAAGAATACAATGATGTTAGTGACCGACGGTTTTACTCTCAAACCAACTCTTGCTCTGAATGCGGTATCAGTCTGTATTGGTATCCATCACTGCCTGAGGTTAACCATAGAGATTTTCCAACAACAGCAGCGGATCTTATTAAAAGCGGTAATATTGTAGCAGTCAAGAGCACAGGTGGCTTTTTATTGCTTTGTGACGCCACTGATGCTAATGTTGTCAGTCTTTTACGCGAAAGAAAAAATCGACCTCTCAAGCCACTAGCTGTTATGTTTAAGGACATCAACGAGGCACATCGGTATGTTGATTTGTCAGATGCAGCTGTTGAATTACTTAATTCCAGCATAAGACCGATAGTCATCAGTCCTGTAAAAGCCGAAGGCAGGCAAAACCTGGCTGTAGAACATATCTCACCGGGGTTAAATACTATAGGCGTGATGACGCCTGCTGACCCACTGCTTCATTTGATCAGTAGAGCGGTGAATAAACCATTAATTGCCACTAGCGCTAATACCCACAATGCACCTATTATATTTGAGAATGAAGCAGCCATTAATGCATTGGAGTCAATTGCTGATTATATTCTGTATCATGACAGAGACATTGTTATCCCCCAGGACGACAGTGTGGTGAAGTTCGGTTTGTTTTCAAGTCGATGTGTCATCATAAGAAGGGGTAGGGGCTTTGCGCCGACATTTAATACCAATCTGCATATCGATCAGTCTGTTTTGGCTCTTGGTGCAGATTTAAAAGGTAGTTTTGCCATTACAAGCACAGAGAATATTTATCTGAGCCCGAGCCTCGGCAATCAAATGGCATTTGATGCTCAGAAACAGTACCACCACTGTCTGGATAGGTATCTGGAAACCACAAATCAGAGTCCTGAAGTGGTCTTGAGAGACAAACATAACGGTTACTTCAGTGCTCAATATGCAGAAAGTTTTCCCAATGCAGCTGTAGATTCTGTGCAGCATCATAAAGCGCATTTCTCTTCGCTTTTATGGGAGTATAATATGCTCGACACAGATGAGAAAGTGCTCGGTGTCATATGGGATGGTATCGGCATAGGTGATGATGACAATATATGGGGAGGTGAATTCTTCGTCTATGCCAAGAGGCAGATGAAAAGGTGTGCTCATTTTGCTTATTTTGATTATCTTCTGGGCGACAAGATGTCAAAGGATACCAGATTGTCAGCTTTTTCTATCTTTTATAATAGCAAATCGGGGCAGAGCCTTTTGAGACCTTTGTTTTCCGATCAGGAATGGCATTTCTTTAATAAAGTGATAAGCGCCGGGCGGTCTGTAAAGACATCAAGCGTGGGTCGGATATTTGATGGCCTGGCATGCCTTCTTGGTTTAGTGCGAAAGCAGGACTATGAAGGACAAGCAGCTATGCTCTTAGAACAATTAGCCAGAGATTATTTAGCAGACCATCAAATAGGCTTGAATGATCATTATCCGTTTTTAAGAGCAGAAAACTTTGGAGTGTCTACTCAACGTATTGCAGAAGGCATCATTGAGGATTTTATATCCAAAAAGCCTATTGGTTATATTGCGGCTAAGTTTCACAATACTTTAGTAAATATTGTAGATGTGGTCGCTGTGAACAACCGATGTAGACATATTGGTTTTAGTGGCGGTGTGTTCCAAAATACCCTACTGATAGATTTGCTTGAAGAGAGGCTGTCTAATACGTACACACTGCTTTTTCATAAAGATTTGTCCCCCAATGATGAAAATATTGCTGTAGGTCAAATTGCTTACTTCCATATTAATCAACAAGAGCAAAAAGCATTTAAACCCGATTTATGTATGCGAAATTCGTCATGACTATCGGTAACAATATACTAATGAATAAATTACTTAAAATATGTGTTTAGCAATCCCGGGTAAAATTAAGAGCATTGAACATAAGTTTGATGGCATGGTCCGAATGGCCAAGGTTCAATTTGGAGGTATAGTAAAAGAAGCATCTTTGGAAATGCTACCTTCTGCACAAGAAGGTGATTATGTCTTAGTCCATGTAGGCGTAGCCATAAGCAAAGTAGATGAAGAAGAAGCCATGAAGACATTTAAGTATCTCGAAGAGATAGGCGAGATCGACGAATTGATCGACCATACACAAGTGGAAAAACATTAAAGCTTTGCTAGAGCCTATTAAAAGAATTCATATTAAAGTATTTGACAGCATAGTCGAATACTGGGAAAAGCCGTTCATTGCAAAAGTCATCAGTAATCTGGTTATCGCCTTTTTTCTGCTGGGTTTAGTAATGAGTGTTATAGCTTACTTTGAGATTCTGCCATTGTACAAGGTCGAGAATCCATTCTTCGCCATAGAGTTGGCCTTCAATATATTATTAATTTTTGAAGTGCTTGGGCTTATTTTAGTGATTCCGCGATCTGTTGCTGACTCAGTAGGTAAGCAATTTGAGATAGTTTCTTTGATATTGTTAAGAGATGCATTCAAAGAATTTGGAAAGCATGTAGATGCCATCAACTGGGACTATACATTTTTAGTGGAGATGCTACCTGTTTGGTCTGATGCCTTTGGAGCTGTTTTGGTATTTTTTCTGACAGGTTTATTCTATAAGTTGCAAAAGCATAAACCTATAACACGCAACCCCGGGGAGAAAAAAGAATTTATAGAAATGAAAAAACTATTGGCTATATATCTGACACTTACCTTTATTGCCATGGGGGTTTATGATATCTTGACGGCCTATCAACATCATCAATTTATATACAGCATAAAACTATTCTATACCTTGCTCATCTTCACGGATATTTTCATTTTATTATTTTCACTCAGGTATACGACTAGATACTCCAATCTCTTTCGGTATTCATCATTTGCATTGGCGACTATTTTTTTAAGATTTTCATTATCAGCGCCTGCCTACTTTAATGTTTTACTAGCAGTGGTTGCGGGCTTGATGGTGCTCGCAGTTACATACATCTACAACAGTCAAATTATCAAAAGAATAAAAGAAAAAGAATGAAATATTTATCAGAGTTTAGAGATCCGGAATTAGTAAATAAATGTATCGACCAGCTTAACAAAGTGGTCACCCAAGAATGGACGATAATGGAGGTCTGTGGTGGCCAGACACATAGCTTAGTAAAAAACGGCCTATTGCAACTCATGCCGAAAAAAATAAGAATGATACATGGACCAGGATGTCCTGTATGTGTGACACCTTTAAACCTGATTGACAAGGCAGTTCATCTTGCACTGGATCGCAATGTTGTTTTATGTTCATTTGGCGATATGCTGAGAGTACCGGGTTCAAAAATGAGCCTCTTGGAGGTAAAATCAAGAGGTGCAGATGTGAGAATCCTCTACTCTCCACTTGAGGCTGTACAATTAGCAGAGAAAAATCCAGATAAAGAAGTCGTATTTTTCGCTGTAGGGTTTGAGACAACGGCACCGGCTAATGCCCTATCGGT
>SLDF01000055.1 GCA_007125435.1 Saprospiraceae bacterium | reverse complement strand
TCATACTAATCGGGACTACCTACTGCAAAAATCAGCTCTTTGGAGAGTACAATCAGAAAGAGAATATTCTGAAGCGCTCCAAATAGCCAATGAAAAAAATTGGCCAATCAGCATAAAGGAAGAAGACGGTTCACTAACTTCACTTATAAAAATAGAGCGTGGCCTGCCTTTATATCTTTCAACCACGAATTTAAGCGCTGCTCAAATGGTCGGTACTCATCATCTGTGGGAAGGTGGCTCGACCGGGCTAGATCTAGAAGGAGGCAATATGGTAATCGGTGAATGGGATGGTGGTGATGTCTTGGACACACATCAAGAATTTATTGGACGTGTACAGCTCATGAACGCTCCATCTCCTAATGGTACCAGCAGTCATGCGACACATGTGGCAGGGACATTGATCGCAGGAGGTGTAAATTCATCGGCTAAGGGAATGGCTCCTAAAGCCACAGTAAAGTCTTATGATTGGTTTTCTGATGTCTCTGAGATGGCAGCCGAGGCTGCAGATGGCCTTTTAATTTCAAACCACTCCTACGGATATCTGACCGGCTGGGCGTCAGGAAAGTGGTATGATCCGGATGGACCTACAGCGCTGCACTGGTGGGGTGATCCAGACATTGATCCTGAAACCGATTGGAAATTTGGCTTTTACGACTTTATAGCCCAAAACTGGGACGACATCGCTTACAATGCGCCATACTATCTCATAGTCAAGTCGGCAGGAAATGACAGGAATGATACGGGTTCGGGAGAACACTATGTCAGAGATAGCAATGGAGACTGGGTATTATCTTCTGATTTTAGGAACCCTGACGGTGACTATGATTGCTTACCGCGCAATTCAAATGCCAAAAACATCCTAACCATAGGCGCAGTAAATGGATCAGGAAGCATGAGCTCCTTCAGTGGCTGGGGACCTACCGACGATGGAAGAATCAAGCCAGATGTAGTGGGCAAAGGTGTAAGCCTATTCTCCGCAAGGTCTACCAGCGATACAGCTTATGGTAATAGTAGCGGAACCTCCATGTCTGGCCCGAATGTAGCAGGCTCATTGTTATTATTGCAGGAACATGCCCACAATCTGTATGGAGAGTATCTTAGGGCAGCAAGTTTAAAAGGATTAGCCATTCACACTGCAAGCCCATTAACCAATGGCCCCAGTTATAGCTTTGGCTGGGGACTCATCAATACAGAAGCTGCCGCAAACTTTTTAACTAATAGTACTTCTGATACATTTAAAGAAATGTCAATTGCCAATGGTGAGATCCATGATTTTACTTACTATTACAACGGCATAGATGATTTAAAGGTCACTATAAGCTGGACTGATCCTCCTGGTATACCACACGATCCTGCATTGGACAACCCAGCCATCAAACTCATCCATGATCTGGATATTAGGTTAATTGACCCGGTGGAAAATATTACTTACTTTCCTTACACATTGGATCCCTCCAATCCATCTGCTGACGCGACAACTGGTGACAACATCAGAGACAATGTTGAAATGATCAGTATTGAAGGCAATATTATTCCCGCCGGGGACTATATTGTAGAAGTGTCGCACAAAGGTAATATAGGAGGCAGTCAGGATTTTACACTTTTGGTTTCCGGCCTGGATGATATCACAGCATTATCAGTCAATTTTATAACCGCCAATGCCAAATATGAAAATGATCTTGGTATTGTCTCATGGGATATAGATGACGCCTCGGATGTTGACTATTTTGAGATAGAACGCAGTCTTGATAATGCCTATCAATTCAAAACCATAGGACGTATAGAAAACGACAAGTCAAATAGAAGCGCCTATATCTTTAACGATATGAGCTTACCGCAGGCATCAAAAGTCTATTACAGAATTAAAGCTATAGACAAGGCCGCTCAAATGACTCACAGTCCTATTGTCAACCTCCCGTTACCTGGCAGAGAAGAATCTTTATTGGTCTACCCCAATCCAGGTAGAAATGGATTTCACCTAAAAACAGATAAAGATGTTCAGACTATGGTCATCTATGACATACATGGAAAAGTGCATCAGCTAATGGATAGCAGTGTGCCAATAACAGTCCAACCGAATATATACACTATACAATTTACAGATCTGTCACCGGGTCTATATACCATACAGGTCATCTATACTGATGGCAGTACCAATGCATCAAAATGGATAAATAAATGATTACAAATACATACTTTAAGCCCATCAATATTTTTAGTTTTTGTTTGACAACATTTTTGTTAATATGTACTAGCTGTGCACAAAATAGAGATGGCTATGACGAGGCTTCCATTCTTGAAAAACAGCAAAGTCATGAGAATAGCAGAATGCAATTCAAACTCATCCAGTCCCAGCTTCAGTCTCAGGAGGAAATATTTCATTCAGTAGCGAAAGATATCCAATCCATGACTGAAGAATCATACAAGAGACTAAGTGCAATGGTTATTGAAAATGACATGGCAGGTCTCAGACAGTTAGTAGAAGATGAGGCAATGACCTTCGAAGAACTGACCCTTTTTTATCTGTACAGGATGTACAAATATGAAACAGATCCGAGAAAAGCTGTTTACACTATCATTTCAATACATCCGCACGCTTTGCCAGAAGCTCGACTGCGGGACTCTATTTTTACAACTGTAGAAGAGAAATCGAATCTTCACCCTCTATTTGGTATGCCTATATTACTAAAGGACAATATCAATACCGATGGTATATCGACCACAGCGGGAGCTGCCATTCTTCAATATAATCAGCCTCCCGATGCAGAGTTGGTTAGCCACCTTAAAGCAAATGGTGCTATTATATTAGGCAAGACAAATTTAAGTGAATGGGCTTATTACTTTTGTAGTGGGTGCCCACTCGGCTACAGCGCAGTTGGTGGACAAACACTCAACCCTTTTGGTAGACTCGTCTTCGAGACAGGAGGATCTAGCTCCGGGAGTGGCGTAGCTGCGACATTAAATTACGCAGCAGGTACTATCGGCACAGAGACTTCAGGTTCAATCTTGTCACCATCCTCTCAAAACTCAATAGTCGGTCTAAAGCCAACAGTCGGTCAGATCTCGCAGGAGGGCATCGTACCAATTTCTAAGACACTCGATACCGCCGGCCCCATGTGTAAAACTGTATGTGACACATGGGTGCTTTACCACGGCATGAAGGGGTCGAATCAATACGAGCCCTGCCCGAAACCTTTAGATTTATCTACTGTAACCATAGGTATCCCTATATCTCTGCTTGAGGATAGCCTTTTCACAGCTAATATAGATGTACTAAAAAACCATGGTGCCCAACTAATTGTATTTGAACCTGACTCGACTCAACTCGATGGTTTTGTAACACTGCTCAATCAAGAGATGAAGACCGAACTACCCAAATACATGGAGGATTACGGCCAGCAAGATGATTTACGAAGTATAACAATAGCAGATGTCATAGCCTACAATTTGCAGGATTCTATTGTGAGATCGCCTTACGGTCAAGGCATTTTTGAAGGTATCGTCAAAGAAAATGTCACAGAATCCGAGCTAAATGAAGTTAGAGAAAGACTTATGAGCAGCTCGACGCAATATTTTGAGCGACCCGAAAAAACATTTGGTCTAGATGTTATTATTTCTATCAATAACTATCACGCTGGATTTGCAGCTCTAGCGCATAGACCGTGCCTTACTATACCTATGGGATTTAAGTCAAATGGTGAACCTGCAAATATTACTCTCATAGGCCAGACGAACCAGGATGAATCTCTCTTTCCAATAGGACGTGCGATAGAAGGTATATTAAAAGGGCGGCATGTCCCGAAGGCCTATCCTTAATGGCCACGTTACAGAGATTTTGCTGAGAAGACTTTGACTGATCGTCAATGATTTCCATTATGATGTAAGCCAAAATGTCACCTAAGACAATAACGTTCTCAGTATAATAGTATATTTGCCCATAATACCAAACCAATCAAACGCAACAACATGAGTAAAGACGAGGGAACAACCTTATATTTCGTAAAGACGTATCAAGGTCTGGAAGATATTCTGGCAGAGGAATTGATATCCATGGGGTGCGCAGATGTCAATACTGAGTATAGGGGTGTATCGTTCAAAGGAAATAAAGCATTGTTGTATGAGGTTTTGTATACTTCCAGATATGCCATTCGCGTATTAGAGCACATGTTTGAATTCAATGTCAGATCAGAACAAGAACTGTACGACGGTATAACTGAAGGGTTTAAGTGGCATGAGCTCTTTGACGTTGAGCAGACTTTTGCTATCGACGCTATCATTAGAGACAGTTTTGCTACCCATTCAAAATACATGGCTCTCAAAGCAAAGGATGCTATCGTTGATCAATTTAGTAATATCTACGGCAAACGGCCAAATATAAATACTGAGGCACCCGACTATCTTATACACTTACACATATATCGCGACAGCTGCAAAGTTTACCTTGACGCCTCAGGAAAGAGCTTACATTTAAGAGGCTATAAAAAGCATTTGGGGAAAGCGCCACTGAGTGAAGTACTGGCAGCTGCCATGGTCAAATTAAGTGGGTGGGACAAGGAAACCCTCTTTCTGGACCCGATGTGCGGATCCGGTACGTTGTTGATAGAAGCAGCATTATTGTCCATGAATTGGCCTTCTCAATACTTTAGAGAAAGCATGGGGTGCCACACATGGAATAACTTTGACAGCCATGTTTGGGAACAAATGAAAAGTAGAGTCAATGCCAACAGACAGTCTTCACCTAAGGCAGATATAATAGGCTACGATCGCCACCCTATTGCAGTCAGAAAGTGTATCGACAATGTCATAGGTAGCCGCCTTTATGGCGATATAAAAGTCAGTATTCAAGACTTTTTCACATTGACAGCTCCAGACAGACCATCCCTCATGATGTTCAACCCACCATATGATGAGCGCATAAAAATTCGAGATGCACAAACATTTTATGAGAAAATAGGTAATACATTAAAGCAAAACTGGGCCGGGCATACGGTTTGGATTTTAGCTCCTGATGGACCGGCAACAAAAAAGATAGGGCTAAGACCCTCAGCTAAAATCCCATTAATGAACGGACCGATCCCATGCCAGTTTTTAAAATTTGAAATGTATGAAGGCAGTAAAAAGAGCCATAAGGATGAATCTTAGTATCATAGTATTATTGGCCTGTGGCAACTTCGCAATGGGTCAGCAGTCGGATGATAAAAAAGATCATATTTATCTGGATAAAACACCCTTGCGTTATGTAATAATGGATAGTAAACCGCTAGTACTGAATGGTGAACCATCATCTAAGTCCCTTTATCTACCTAAAAATCATGCTCCAGGCTACTTCTGCAGACAAGAGGTTAAAATTGAAAAACAATCAGGTCTGCCATTCACATTTAGACTAGGAGATACTGATAAAGTGAATGCACTAGAAGGCAAACAAGCATCTTGGTTAAACCCTTTGGATTCGCCGATCAAATAATCAGAAAATTGTGTTCTATTTTGTTTCTTTGGGAATCACCCTCCTCCAAACGTCACAGGCTTGTTTTTCTGAGTCTGAAAACACCCATCCTAAAAAACCAAAGTCTTGCTCTATTGAGGGATACCATAGAAAGAAATATTTTCGGAGTCAGGCCAGGTGCATATATTGTTTATTCTAACGCACTCAAAATTGCTGTGACTTAGATCATTCGACGGCCATTTTTAGACTTGCTCAAGGCCCCGCTGTTCGCTCGGTTCTGCGGACTCACACCGCATGCTGTAGCGACCAGCTCCGAGTGTTGACGCAAAACGGGTGCATTTCAATTTGTCGTTTTGGGCATCACCCTCCTCCTGCGTCGTCGGGTCGCTACGTTCCGTGGCTCACTATTCGTTCGGCCTCGATTTCGCTTTACACTCCATCTAGTCTGGCTTCGCATTCGCTACGCCACCACTTCACATCGCTGATGCAAATCTGTAGTGAAAATGGTATTTTGAAGTAGTACACCTTAGACAAATATTGAAAAAATGATCGTGTTTTATTATTGGCAAGTAAAGGAAATATAAATTGAACCCGGATTATGCATTGGAAATTCGTAATGAGGATTAAAATCGACGAAGGAGATTCACGAATGCCATAAAAAATATAAAAGCAATATGAGTAATTGGCGAAAAAATAAGTGATTTTGTGAATGAGCCATAGTCAACCCTACGGTGATTGAACAAAATCAAGCAAAGCGACTTATTTTGAAGCCATTTGAAGCCGTAATACCCGCCTGCTGCCATC
>SLDF01000017.1 GCA_007125435.1 Saprospiraceae bacterium | reverse complement strand
TCCTGTTTTTTTTTTATTTGAAGTATTTGCTATGAATAGACGTAAAGATTTTCATCAAAGTATAGCCGCCCTCGGCTCAGCATCGACTGTTCCTTAATAAAAGGCTGAATACCATTTAGTCTTATTGCTTTTATATTTTTGTGGTATTCGTGAATCTCCTTCGTCGATCTAAACCCGCACCACGAAACCTAAATGCATAAAAGTGGCATTAAATGGCAAAAGATGCTTATGAATACTTTTGCTCGCGAATTTGGTCGAGGTGCTTTTCGAGTTCGAATTCATCGTGGATGAGCACTTCTCTGGCTTTGCTGCCTTCACTAGCTCCGACGACGCCGAAAGCTTCTAGCTGGTCCATGATGCGTCCTGCCCTGTTATAACCCAGCTTAAGTCGGCGCTGGATCATAGATGTAGAACCCTGTTGATTCTGCACTACAAGTCGAGCGGCATCATCAAAGTTTTCGTCCAAATCTGCAGCCGATATCGAATTGAGCCCTTCGCCATCATCATCCGGACCAATGTACTCAGGGAGGAAAAACGGAATGGGATAACCCTTCTGATCTCCAATAAAGTTGATCGTCCTATCTACCTCCGGGGTATCAACGAAAGCACACTGAAGCCTCACTGTATCACCACCAATAGAAAGAAGCATATCTCCACGACCGATGAGCTGGTCAGCACCTCCCCTGTCCAGGATGGTTTTGGAGTCAACACCTGAGGTTACCTTGAAGGCAATCCTGGCCGGGAAATTGGCCTTAATCACACCGGTAATGATATTGACAGACGGCCGCTGTGTGGCAATGATGAGATGTATACCTATCGCTCTGGCGAGCTGTGCAAGCCTCGCTATCGGCATCTCGACCTCCTTACCTGCTGTCATGATAAGATCGGCGAATTCATCTACCACAAGTACGATATAAGGCAAGAATTTGTGTCCTTTTTCCGGGTTCAGCTTACGCGCAATGAATTTTGAGTTATATTCTGCTATATTTCTGGCATTCGCTTTCTTGAGCAAATTGTACCGATCGTCCATTTCTATACAAAGTGAATTGAGGGTGTTGATCACTTTCTTAGTCTCTGTGATGATGGGCTCGTCTTCATTCGGAAGATAGGCTAAGAAATGCTTTTCTATTTTACTATATATTGAGAGCTCTACCTTCTTAGGATCTATGAGAACGAGCTTGATCTGAGAAGGATGTTTTTTGTAGAGTAGGGACATCAATATGGCATTGATACCGACTGACTTACCCTGCCCGGTAGCTCCTGCAATCAGCAAGTGAGGCATCTTGGACAGATCTGCTACAAAGACTTCGTTGGCAATAGTCTTACCGAGGCCGATGGGCAACTCCATGTTAGCATTCTTGAACTTATCGGAGTTCATAACTTCTCTGAAAGAGACGATTTGTTTTTTCTTATTGGGCACTTCTATACCGATAGTGCCTTTCCCCGGTATAGGAGCTATAATTCTAATGCCAAGAGCTGCTAATGACAATGCGATGTCATCTTCAAGGTTTCTGATCTTTGATATGCGCACACCAGGTGCCGGCACGATCTCATATAAGGTCACAGTAGGACCGATGGTCGCTCGGATTTTGGTGATTTCAATTTTGTAATTAGAGAGTGTAGATACGATTTGGTTTTTATTGGCCTCCAGCTCAGAGCGATCGACCTCTACGGCTTCAGAAGCGTAGTTTTCGAGTAGACTGATTTCAGGGTATTTGTATTTAGATAATTCTTTGGTCGGATCATAAGGCTCGAGATCGAGCGGGTCTTCTTCTTCTGTCTGAACATCCTCGATATAGTTTTGAACCACCGGTTCGTCCTTTGGCTGAGCGACCTCTACTTCAAAATCATCTTTTTCGTCAATGCGCTTTGGTGGGCTATCTTTGAGAGCAAGCTCTGTCTGTCCTTCTATGACAAAAGAGTCACCTTGCCTGGCTCCATTAGAAGAAGTGCTGGTCGGAGGCTTGGGCTCTTCCTGTGTAGATGGCGTTGGAGTCTTTGACTTAGAACTATCCATGCCGTCGTAAATGCTCCATTCATTATCTTCCTGAGTGAGGGTTTCAGTGGGCTTGACATCAGGCCTAACTGATTTAGCTTTGGGTGTAGTACTGCTACTTTTGAAACCGGCAAATAAACCTTTGAGTTTTGCCATCAAGTCTCCTCTGAGCACATAGTTCATGGCAGGTGATCGATACCATATGGCCACTGCTCCGAAAGCAAAAATAAACAGTAATATTAAACCTGGCGTACCAATGAATGGATTCAAATAGTCCACAACGAACTTACCAAATGCGCCTCCGTATGGGAAACCATTGTCAACGATATTGCCCAAAGAAAAATTTAAAAAAGGGGCTCCGATACCGAGCACCAGTAATGTATCTTGTATGGTCTTAAAAATATTGACTTTGTATGGATCAAATAATTTTCGACCGAACTGAATCAAAAAATAAATAAAGATAAAACTTGCCAGACCAAAACCCCAATAGATCAATTGGTTTGATACCACTGCACCGAGTCTACCCAGCCAATTGGCCATTTCGACATTCCTTTCTAATAATATAGACCACGAATAGTGGGAGACCAGACTTTGATCCTCTTTCCATGTAAAACAATAGGATACAAAGGCAACAAATAAATAAATGGAAAAAAAGAAGCTCAGTAATCCAAATAGACGTGGGATACGCTCATCACTGAGATCAGCAGCTAACTTACTCCACTTAAACCCATCCTTTTTCTTTACTTTTCTTTTTGCCATAGCTCAATTCCTTACCCTGAAACGCTCACGAAAACGTAATTATTGAACAAATATAAGGCAAATCTAAGATATTAAAGATTTATTTAATGTAATTTTTCAATGCTTTCAACAGGTTAGAGTATTTTATCCCGGATTATCTATCAAACCTGACAGTTAAGATTAAAATCTCACGACTCTATTTCCTGTAATCTCAGGTAGATAATCTCAAAAATTGATCATAAACTCAGTGAGATTGACGTCATCCGGCAGATTCATTTTTTTGCGGAGTCTATAGCGTTTATTCTCTACGCCTCGAACTGATATGTTGAGCAAGGGAGCTATTTCTTTGGTAGAGAGATTAAGTCTTAGATATGCTGCTAACTTTAGGTCTCCAGGCGTCAATTTACCAAATCGGACTTGGAGCTTTTTGAAAAAGTCATCGTGGACATTATTGAATACCTCGACAAAGGATTCCCAATCCTGTTCGCTCTCAAGGTGTTCATCCAGCATGCGAATAATGTCTTTGGACTTATCATCTTTCTTCAAAAGAGATTTCAGGTTGTTTTTGAGTTCGTAAAGCACCTCATTCTTACGAACTATGGTCATGGCAGAGTGGGCCAATTCACGGCTCTTGAGCTCGATTTCCCGCTCTAATTGTCGTCGGGACTCTCTCTCTTTGAGCAAGCGAGCTTCTTCCTTTCTCCTCTTCTCAAAGGCTTCTCTCTCTTTTCTTATCCTGTAATCTAGGTATCTATACAGCATGTAAATCATCAGGATAAAAAGAAGAGCATACAACACCACAGCCCATTTGCTGAGATACCACGGGTTTAGAATGGTAAAAGCATAACTTAATGCGTACAATTGATCGGAAGATCTGACATGTAAAGTATACTCTCCTGATTTTAGGTTTTGCAGAGATATGGTACCAGAGCTTACAGGAAGTGGAAGCCAATCTTCGTGGAGGTTTTCAAGGCGATACTCAATATTAGGCGGACGAGTGAACAAAGCCTGAGCCAACTCAAAGTTCAGGTTATTCATATTTGACTTTAATTCAGGATATCCATTAAGGTTGAGGTATATGCCATGTCCATCGCGGCTGTAGGCCCGCACGGATTTGAATGTAATGGGGTGAGTATGATCTTGCTTTTTCAAACTATTAAGCATACTTCTCCGAAACACAGAAAAGCCATTGACCTGACAAAACAAAAATACGCCGCCATTAAGCGTTGGTTCTTCGATGATATTTTCGTATTTGGGTACTAAACGGACATCAAATTGCCTTATCATTTGATCACCCTGTCCGAGCCAAAAATCAATATTATCCCTATAAAACCATAGACTATCTGAGCCAAAAATCCATGAAGAAGAGTTGTCCCATTTACCTCCTTCTTCCTTAGAGATGCACATAAACCTATCACGCTTTTCATCATATCTGTAGTAACAGTCGCTTTTGACAATAATATCATCATTCCAGTGGATGAAGGCCAACTGATAGTCACTATTAAGACCTTGATCCTCGCCATAGGTCTTCCACTCCAGTACTTGATCACAAGCCTTATTTAGCTTTAGCTTAAAGAGTCCTCGTTGGGGGTGGATGGCCCAGAACTGTCGGTTGCTATCGAGTTTGACTTGCTTCACAGCTTCAGAAAATCCATTAATTCTGCCGCCAAGTTGCCATCCCTTATCCGGTGTAAAATCATACCTCACTAATCCTGAGTAAACGCTTTGAATCAATTTATTATCATCCCATTGCACCTCTGAGAAATCCCACCCACCCTTGATGTCGGAGATTCTCTGGCTCTTATGACCTTCGATCTTGTATGTACCATTATTATGGCCACAAAGTAGTTCACCTTTGATTTTCAATAAGCGCCAGACCTGTCCTTGAGTGCCTTCCACGAGTTTGAAAGCATTAATGGTATGTCGCAGGTTTGCACTTTGTATGGGAGCATAGAATACACCCTGATTAGAGCCGATATAAAGTACATCTTTATGAATAGCTGCTGTATAAACAGTACCTATCTGTCCAGATAGATCCGAAAAGTATCTTAGCGGACTGCTCAAAGCTATCATATCGACCCCCTTATCGAGGCCTACCCATAAATTTTGATCACTATCTTCCATCATGGACAAAACAGTATTATTCTGGAGTCCACTGTCTTTATTGAGGTGGTAAAGAAGACCACCAAGACTATCGGTAACATATACGCCATCAGAAATTGTCCCAAAAGTATAGTAGCCCGTAGAGAGTCTTAAGCCTTTATTCAATTGACTGCTTTTTAGTGCCCTATTCACAGGGCTATCCCAGTTTGACAAACCATCTTTCGCAGAATAGAGAAAAGCGCCATGACTATTGGTACCAATCAACCATTGTAGATCCGTCCAGGGTAAAATGAAGGCAACAGTCTTATCTGAAAGACCTTCTGATCGCGGTAAAGCCACAAACGACTTATCTCTGGTCAGCTCGTACAACCCCCCATCAATAGCCTGAAAAATGAGTGAGCCATTGACATCCTGGATAAACATCAGATTTGTAGGCGGCAATATGGATTGAATAGATGATCCTGACCATTCATAAATCATAGAAAAAGACTGCAAGTAAGTCACTTTTTCTCGCTGGACGGCATGCCAAATCTCTTCTTTGGTCAGGCCTGACGCCTCTTCATTAACAATATTCACTAAAGCCTTCTGTCCGATGTCAGGTGACTCCAGTTCACCAATAAACTCAAACCCTCCGACCAGAACACGACCATCCGGGCCTATATGCACTGTACGAGCAGGCTGCCGCTGGGGTAAAGGGTAAAGCTGCCATTTCATGCCGTCAAACTCAAGTAAACCTGAATTATTGGCCACATATATCCAACCTTGATCAGATTGAGCAATGTTCCAGTTTTGATATTGTGCTTGATAATTTTCAGGTGTGAAATTTCTTACCGGTGGAGATAGAAATGAAAATAACGACTCTTGACCTATTATCCATCCGGTAGATACTAGCCAAACCAAAGGCACACATATGTAAGTTTGAAAAATACATGGCCAGAATGTCTTACATTGCTTCATTATTTCATCTGTCATGAAAGCCGAAGATAGAACATAAACACCAAAATCATTAAAAGCTTGTCGGCAAAACTTTTAGAAAAGCTAGGCATGTTGCAACATGATATAGTCAAGTGCTAATCTGTACCCATCCAGCCCACATCCTGTAATAATACCATTGGCATTGGGCGACAGGTAAGAGCGATGCCTGAAGGGCTCTCTGGCATAGATGTTGGTAATATGCACTTCAACCACCGGACACATGACCACCTTGATTGCATCAGCAATAGCTATAGAAGTATGTGCAAAAGCACCGGGATTGATAATAATACCATCATAACTAAACGCTATTTCCTGAATGCGATCAATGAGTTCACCTTCACTATTGCTTTGAAAATACTTAAGATCTATGTCTGGGTATTTTGTTACCAATTCATCGAAGAAGTCATCAAAGGTTTGATAGCCATATAAATCAGGTTCTCTATTGCCCAGCAAATTGAGATTGGGGCCATTTATAAGTTGTATTTTCATTAGCTATACTTTTCTGCCTACATTATCTAATTGGCCATATCAGATAAAAACTTCAGGCGCATCAGTTGGATTTCTTCATATGTTATATCGTCATCCTTCAATTCATTAAAGGCATCATCTATAGAGTCGGTTGAGGCTTCCATAAAATAATCGTGAATATCCTCTCTTGAATATTCGTCGACGACATCATTAATGTAATAGTCAATGTTGACTTTTGTACCAGAGGTGACAATAGCATCTAGTTCTTCCATCAATTCATCATATGAAAGGTTATTGGAATGAGCAATATCCTCTAGAGGGATTTTCTTGTCAATGGCTTTAATGATCTCGACTTTTACCTTAGATTTATTGGCTACTGACTTAACCAGAAACTCCGTAGGTTTGTCTATTTCATTCTCTTCGACATATTTTTCTATCAATGTGATAAAATCCTTAGCGTACTTTCTAGCTTTACCGATGCTCACTCCCGTAATTCTGGCCATATCCTCCATGCTTGTCGGGTACTGTGTCGCCATATCTTGAAGAGATGGATCCTGAAAGATGATATAAGGCGGAATGTCGAGTTTTTTAGCTAGTCGCTTCCTTTGATCCTTGAGAAGTTTTAACAACGTATCATCAAGGGCTGCTGTACCTCCACTGCTCTCCTCTTCGGGCTCTATTTCATCAAAAGCAGTATTGATAGGTATTTTAAAACTGGTTGGATTGGCCATGAATGATCTGCCTTCTTTGGTAATCTTTATGACACCATATTGTTCTATATCTTTGGACAATAGATTTTGAAGCAATGCATTGCGCAGGATAGAATGCCAAAAATTAGGACCTTGTTCTTTACCGATACCAAAAAGGTCCATCTTATCAAATCTAAACTGCTGTATGGCCTGGGTAGACTTGCCAGATAAAAAGTCGACCAGCATCTTGACGTCGTAATTTTCATTCAGCATATCGATAGCCTTGAGGGCTTGTAACATTTCAGTCTTTGATTCTACTTTTTCTTTAGGGTACTTGCAATTGTCACATTTATCACCACAGGAACTGTCATCGTACTCTTCGCCAAAGTAATGTAAGAGAAATTTTCTTCGGCAAGTGCTGGTCTCGGCATATGCAGTGACTTCTTGCATGAGTAAAGCCCCCATTTCACGCTCAGCTACCGGCTTGTCTCTCAAAAACTTTTCAAGCCTAAGGATATCGGCATAAGAGTAAAAAGCTGTACAATTCCCTTCAAGGCCATCCCTGCCGGCTCTACCTGTCTCCTGGTAGTAGTTTTCTATACTCTTCGGAATATCATAGTGAATGACAAACCTCACATCCGGTTTATCGATTCCCATACCAAAGGCTATAGTAGCGCATATGACGTCAATCTCTTCCATGAGGAAGTCATCCTGTGTTCTCGATCTTGATTTGGCGTCAAGGCCAGCGTGATAAGGGGCAGCTTTGATGCCATTGACCTGGAGCACCTGAGCAATTTCTTCTGTTGATTTTCGGCTCTGGACGTAGATGATGCCACTTTGACCGGGCATCCCTTTTATAATCTGCAAAATATTCTTGAAAGTTTTCTCCTTGGATAATTTAGGTCTGACCTCGTAGTAGAGATTTGGCCTATTAAATGACGAAATGAACACCTTTTCACCTGTCATATTCAAAATCTTCACAATATCCAATCTTACTTTTGGTGTGGCTGTGGCTGTAAGAGCTATGACCGGGATATTTCCACCTATCATATCGATCATTGTCCTGATGCGTCTATATTCCGGTCTAAAATCATGACCCCATTCTGAAATACAGTGTGCTTCGTCTACGGCCACAAAAGAGATGTTAGCATTGCTAAAAAACTCAATATTCTCATCTTTTGTAAGAGTCTCGGGTGCAATATATAGCAGTTTTGTTGTACCGGAGGTTATATCTTCTTTGACTTGCTTGACTTGTCCTTTATTGAGGGATGAATTCAAAAAGTGCGCTACATTACTTTCTTGAGAGTAGCCTCTAATAGAATCTACTTGATTTTTCATCAATGCAATCAGCGGTGAGATTACTATGGCTGTACCCTCCATGATGAGTGCCGGCAACTGATAGCAGAGTGACTTACCGCCACCTGTAGGCATAATGACAAATGTGTCATTACCATCCAATACACTTTCAATTATAGCTTTCTGATTGCCCTTAAAGGCATTAAACCCGAAGTGCTCCTGCAGTGCGACTTTTAAATCCACGGTTTTTGACATCATCTTTCAATATTTATTCGTAGTCTTCTCAATCTTAATATATTTTTTCCTTCTAAATCTTGCTAATGCGAACCCGCCGCCGGGAAATCACCCAATAAAAATAAACAAAATATATGATTCTGCCAACGTAGGTAATTAAAAAGCCGAGCAAAAATCTATATGTTGCTTACAATGCTTATCATACAGTAACTGATCAAATTATAAATCAGAAAAACATGCATGACTTTATCAAGGCCAAACATTTTCATAACATTTATCCATTTTATACACTGGTGCGCAATATGTATCCGGGTAAATGCATTGAACCCGAATTATGCATTAGAAAATCCCTGCCCGCCACCTGACGATGGCAGCAGGCGGGTATTACGGCTTCAAAATAAGGCGCTTTGCTTGATTTTGTTCAATCACCGTAGGGGTGACTATGGCTCATTCACAAAATCACTTATTTTTTCACCATTTTAACCCTCATTACGAATATCCAATGCATAATTCGGGTTGAAAATTGACAGTCTACGGCTTTTGTATTGGCAATATACATACTTTTATTTGGAATAAAAATGATAATGTATGAAAACATGCAAAATAAAATTACGGGAAAAGTATACAATGAATGGCCATCGGAAAGGTATACAAAGAAATAATTCCCTTCTAAAAAATACGATTATTCCTCTGCAAAGTAAATATGATTAAATTTACCAATAAGAGTAGTTTTGGAGTCTGACAGCCCAGTAAAAAAAACTGTTCTCTGGGTGCGTGTGCACTTTATAATACCCTCGAAATGAGTTTTTTGGTCACTTATCAAGACCTCTTCTCTATCGTCAAAATAGACAATCTTATCTTCAAGATAATAGTGATCAAATAATGCATCTAGCTTCTCCGCATTTAGAAGTAATGCATTTTCATTCAGAGGATTGACCATTCTATGCAGTTCTATGATCGTGGTAGAGGTATCTTCATCGATAGATTCGAGTTTCATATAATCAGGTCCATAGCTTTCAAGAGTCCGCAGTTGACTATTCTCCATATCGACGTGTACAGGTAGCCCTGGGAATAAAGGTTGTCTGTTATCGTCATCCCAGAATATGGACTGGAATACACCTCCGTACAATGGACCACAGACACCATGCTTAGAAATAGGATATGTAGCATACAACCAATACGTCATCTGTTCGTCACCTATCAATAAAAGGAAATTGATCTGCTTTTCCTTGCCATCGGCTCCCTGTCCCATTTCCATGAAATTGAAGATAACACCGTGGCAATGCTGACCGGAAATATACTTTGTCAACAAATCAGCAGCGCCTTTCTCTGATATGATTGAGGGTTTGATATCTTGAATGACATCATCAATCGGCTTGGCTAAGGGCATGAATAAAATTCCGGTTTGGCTCTCTGGATGCATTATCCAATCGGGCCTATCCCGATCAAGCTCAAGATGTCCGAATGATAAGTCCAGCACCAAAGGTCCTATAGGTGCCGACAATCCATTCTCAGGAGGCTCCAATGACATTACGATTGTATCCGACTGTGCAAAGGAAAAATGAGTGAACATGAAATAGCATAAAAGCCCTGTATATATCGATGTGCTCACATGATAGCAAGGCCTTAAAATCAGGCTCAAGATACCTTTAGAATTCGTCACTTCGATCTACTTTTCTAAGGTTATACTGATTAGCGTCAGGACCGGTTCGTTTGTTCCAGTTATCGTCCAGCTGGATCATAATGCCATCCCCGACATAGAACTTGGTAAAGCTCTCATCCCATTCTCTAATATACAAAAGGTTGTATTTTTCATACCATCTCAGACGAGATTTGGCAATGTAGCCTTCATCTTCTTTTCCAACATATACCCTTTGAAGGGTGGTCTTGCCGTCAGGCTCCAATATGATATTGGTATACAGTCCTTCGCAATCATCACATGGGAGAACACCCTCGTACTCCCCTACCCAGTCGTAATTTTCCTCTACGGGCTCAATATTAGATTGGGGCATGTTAAACTCTTCGATGACCGGAGGAGAAGAGGATGTTGTCGCTTCTTCTTTAGTCTCCTGAGTTACTTTATCACTCCCACAAGCTGCTACCAAGGCCAGCACTAAGGCCAGTATAAATAAACGCAAGTCAAATACTATCATATAATTTGTCTTTTAACAAAGTGGTAATTGTAAGTCGGGTTTCAAATCCCAAGCTATAAAAGAACACTAATTTTAATGTATTGAGGTTATATTGTCCAGTTAATTATACCCGCTTTATGCTGACAAATATATAAAGATTATCAATAGGTATGCAGGTCATGACTAAAGTATCTCATATTGTTTCATGTACATCAACTTACCTTAATCGCTCCGAGGTGTCATAACTCAACCCTCGTATTTTATTTACCAATTTCTTATAAAATAAAAACTGCTAGCCTAAGGGTGTAATCCACAGTATTGTTCATACCGCTGTATTGCATCAGCGCTGCGTAGTGGGTCACGAGCGAACAGCGAGTGAGTCCGCAGGACCGAGCGAACAGCGAGCCCCGGAGCATAGCGACCCGACGACGACAGGAGGAGGGTGATGCCCAAAGTGACAAAAGAGAATTAACACTTCTATTTTTGAAAAATGTAACAAAAAAAATTCACAAAAATATTATCTTCACGTCCCCATTAATTTTTAGATCGTATTTAATTATGCACTTAGCTTTCGATGCCAAACGTATATTTCACAACAGCACAGGGCTAGGTAATTATAGCAGGACAACCGTCCAGAACTTGAAAACACTGTTCCCTGAAAACAAGTACTTTTTGATAACGCCGGACATAAGTGATCATAATTATGCGCTTCCTTTTTTAGAAAAGGATTACATCGTGATCAAGTCTTCGATCAAAGGGGCAGGAGCGCTTTGGCGTACACTTGGCGTATCCAGTGATCTTATCAAGCACAATGTGCACATATATCACGGTTTGAGTAATGAATTACCGGCAGGTCTTCAAAGTAAAAGAATACGAAGTGTCGTCACTATACATGACTTACTGTTCCTAGACTTCCCAGCAGATTATAAATGGGCAGACCGAAAAATCTATCGGCTCAAGTTTCAAAGGGCATGTGAGAAGGCTAATAAAGTCATAGCCATTTCTCACGCTACGAAAGAGAAAATCGTCGACTACTTCAAGATACCAGAAGATAAAATAAGTGTCATTTACCAGGCTGTCAATCCATTTTACAGCGCAGAGTCACCTGAGGTCATAAAGGCAACGGTGCGCAGAAAATGGGATATCCACTATGGTTTCATGCTATTTGTAAGTGCAAACAGCCCCAGGAAGAACATCATGGGTGTACTAAAAAGCCTTTCCTTGCTGAAGGACATACCGCCATTGGTCGTCGTCGGTCCCGGCAAGTTTACTAAAGCCAGAGAATACGCCAAGAAGCATAAACTGAGCGTCGTATTTACGGGCCGAATCAGTAATGCCGAGCTCAGGGCACTATACCAACAATGTGCCTTACTGATTTACCCTTCTCTAGGCGAAGGCTTTGGTATACCCATAGTGGAAGCGATGATGAGTAAAGCTCCTGTAATCACCTCTCATCTTTCATCTATGCCTGAGGCAGGAGGAGATGCGGCCTACTACATAGATCCTTATGACCCGGACAGTATTGCCTCAGGTATCATGGACCTCCTGGATCACCCCGAGAAAAGGGATGAGCATATCCAAAAATCATTTGCCCAGGTGAAGCAGTTCGAAGCCTCTAAATGCACAGAGCCCCTGGTAAAACTGTATCAAAGCCTGATCTGAGTGTGTCTTAAATCCGGCATGTTGGTCCTTTCTTTTATAAAACTTTCTTTGGCAAATAGTGGTAGATTATTGTATTAGAGTGTAACCTCTCATCATGAGGTCTTACGGCCTTTCCACCTGTAGCGTGGACTCAAGAGAGAGGCAGTGCCAACAATAGCTAAATACACCGTATGAAATGGTGACAGCAATATATCGTACCACAGACTGAATCTAATACCGAAAAGTGGGCGAACTGATCGAGCCAGAATGAAGTCTGCAAGGGTTTTGAGGAAAATGAGCGAGAGAAGGTATGGAAATAATGATGGGATAAATACCGATACTGCAGCAAAAATAAGTGTAGCAACTGAGACAATGTAAGCCAGACCCAGCACAAGTACCATGATATACTGAGATGAACTGGAGTTTTTGCTTCCCCATCGGAGTCGCTGTCTGTAAAAGGCTGATAGATTGTCAACAGGGCTTGTAGTGACGAGTGCCCGCCTCGACTTGAGCCAGCCGATATGGTGACCCTGCCTCCAGAAATGGGTAATGATATCCATGTCATCTCCCGTCGATCGGCTGGTGACAAAATCGATCGGATGATCGACGATAGCTTGACGCCTGAATGCCAAATTGGCGCCATTGGCCATGTAGAATAGATTGTATCGAATACCCACGGCTGTGATGGCCATCATACCGGCAAGATCAATAGCTTGAAGCTTTTGGAGGAGACGCGATGTACTCTCTGTAAAGCCAACCGGTCCGCCGGCAAAATCGATATGAGGGTGCAAGCTAAAATAGCTGTAGATTGACTTTATCCACTGAGCATCTGGAACACAATCAGCGTCGGTCATACATATCAAGTCACCTTCAAGATGAGGGAGGGCAAATTGTATAGCGGCCTTTTTACCAGTGATATGGTCAGGACACTGCGAAATGGTCAGATTGTCAAGTCCGCAATCACGAGCGGCTTGTACTGTACCGTCGGTAGAATGATCATCAACAAGTAAGATCTCTAATATTATGGGAAGGTCGACCAGGTCCTGCTGCTGTAAAGCCATGAGGCAAGCGCCGATGTTATCCACCTCATTCCGAGCGACGACAAGGACATTCACTGTCCATGGCAAATGTTCGGACTGCAAGGAAACTTCACTGTGAAAGACAGGCAGACGTCTCCAGGCCCATGCAAATCCGCACAAAGTGGCTAAGTAACAAAGCGCAATAGCTAAAATGGTAAGCAATAGGACTACACTCATCTGGTAAAAATAGCTAAATGATAACTATTTGCTCCAATAAAAAGTGCATTCAAGCATTACCATTCGATAATAAAACCAATAGTAGGTATTATAATAGCATCATTATTCGTCAGTATGAGAGGTATGGCATTGCTACCATCTGCTTTGACAGACTGTCCGTCTGTAGTGGCCCATCCGGTATTACTTTCATTGCGTTCAAATGTATAGTTGGGAAAAGCCGGCGTAGGCTGAACAAAAGCATTGACAATATCTAGAAATACATTGAGCGTCCATTTAGGATAATTCCATCGCTTATCCAATCTGAAGTCGAATGAGCTAAAATTGTCCAGTCGCTGAGAATTTAGCTGATCAAAATTAAGAATACCAGTACCGAGGGATAAATAGTTTAAGCGTGAGGCTTCCAGGTCAAATGGTGTGAATGGCGCGCCTGCGGCGAATCTGTACTTCAGCTCCATTTCCCAGCCGTTTTTAAACTTTCGACCTAGTAGACCTGAGATCAAATGTCGCGAGTCCCAGGCAGAAGGCACGAGTACACCATTGAATCCTGAAAACTCGCTTCTTACGTATGTGTAAGATAAGACAAAGTAATACTTGCCGGAAAACTTACGCTGGGCAAACAGTTCAAAGCCATATGCTCTACCATCACCGTCACTGACTACAGGCTCATTGCCAATAGATCCAAAGTCGCCACCTTGATTGGCCAGAGATATACCGGTAAGTGTAGACACCGGATAATTGGAATAATCTTTATAGAAGGCTTCGGCTGTGAATCGCCATGCTGTATTAGGCAGGTATTCAAATCCACCGGTATAATGTGTACTGCGTATATATAAGTTGTCTCGATTGACCAGATTGCCTTCTTGATCTCTAAAACCAAGTACAGTATAGATCGGCAGTTTGTAATAATCGCCGACAGAAGCATTAGCTCTCAGGCCCGGAATAATTTGATAGCTCAGAGCCACTCTCGGAGAAAGGGTCTCCATGGGATTATTACCTTCTTCGGTAAAATTATTCATATCGACTCTGACACCCATAGCGAGACTCAGCCTTTCATCGAGAAAACTTTTACTGGTCTGAATAAATCCGCCATATCTGAAGAAGTCAATATCAGAGTTATAATTAAAACTAAGCTCAGGCTGTATAACATTGCCCTGTTCGTCAGTAATTTCATTGCGAATGCGGTTGAAAATTTCCGTATTAAACTTAACATACTGACCGACAAAGCCATACGAGACACGCCAACCTGCAAACCTTCGATTAAAGTCTATGCGTAGCTTGTTCTCTATCTCCTGAGACTGAAGGCCGAGTATTCTAGCGTCTTCATCTCCGATCTGTCTAT
The DNA here is from genome assembly GCA_007125435.1 of Saprospiraceae bacterium. Lineage (GTDB taxonomy): Bacteria > Bacteroidota > Bacteroidia > Chitinophagales > Saprospiraceae > SLDF01. The sequence continues at coordinate 5,111 of SLDF01000017.1, read as the reverse complement.
CTTCGAATCGATCTATACGATTATCAAACATATTGCGACTTAGAGCAACATTGACATACCCATTGTTCAGCAATCGTCTTACAGACACCCCTGTGGTATAGTTCCACTGATTGATCCCCGGACTGGAGCGCAGGATGTACTCTTTAGACGGATCGGAGTTTCTGGGTTCAGTAAATCTAAATTCATCTATAGCACCGACACCTATGAAGTTTACCGTTGTTTTAGCGTTTGGTTTGTATTGAACCTTATACTGAAAGTCCCAGTAGTTAGGTAAAATAGGTAAGTCAATGGCTTGAAAAAGCAGCTGCAGATAAGACCTTCTGGCAGACACCATATAAGTCGTTTTTTCTGACAGTGGGCCTTCAGCAGTCAATGCAAACTCTGTAGCACTGAGTCTCGCATTTCCGGAAAATCGCTCAGGGTTGCCGGAGCGCTGCTTAAATTCAAAAATAGACGCTAGAGCATTATCATAGCGGGCATCAAAAGCAGATGAACTGAGCTTGACATCTTCAATAAATGATACATTAAGGATACCCGTAGGCCCACCTGCACTGCCCTGTGTAGCGAAGTGGTTGATCACCGGTATTTCTATACCGTCGAGGAAGTAAATATTTTCGTTAGGCGCACCACCCCTGATGATGATGTCATTTCTAAAGCCGCCTACAGATCCGGCAGTACCTCCCACACCAGGTAGCACCTGTATGACTCTTGAAATATCGAAGTTCCCTCCCGGATTTCGCTTGATTTCATCAGTAGTAAGACTTTGGATAGACAAAGGCGTGACTTGATCCGCTACACCTATTGATGACTTTTTGAGCGCGGTTATATTGACTTCACCCAGAGTGGCAGAGGATTCCTCAAGCTCTAATGTCAAGATAACGGCATTACCGGAAGTAAAAGACTGATTGAACCTCCTCAGTTCATTATATCCTAAGTAGGTAACTATAATGTTGTAGTTGCCTGTAGGAATACCCTCGATACGCACTCTACCATCAATATCCGTGGTGCCACCTTGTGCAATGCCTTCCAATTCTACCACAGCGCCTACCAGAGGCTCCTTAGTATCCTTATCCAGAATATCAGCAATAAGTACACCTTGCGTCTGTCCAACAACAAAAGAAGAAGTCAACAGAAGGAGTAAAACCTGAACCAGGGAAAACTGCCACTTAAAAATCATACGATTCAGAACAGCCCAGGCAAAGAATGGTTGAGGATATACTTCAAATTTTATATTGCTACTTTAGTAGAGATTTTACTTTATGGCTTAGGGCATCACCCTCCACTTCGTTACGGGTCGCTATGCTGCGGGGCTCGCTATTCGCTCGGTCCTTCGGACTCACTCGCTGACCGCTCGTGACCCACTTCGCAGCGCTGATGCAATGCAAAAAAAAACGTGAAATCACCAATGAGATGGCGATTCCACGTTATAATTGCTAATTGGTCAATTTAACCCCCTATTGTCTCAAAAACCGTTTAGCATCAACCTTATTCTTTGAGATCAACTCGATTTGATAATACCCGGGCTGCATATTATTGACATTCTGTCTTAGAATATGTCTGCCGGTCTCTAAGTCGACCTTCTCTCTTTTCACTTCTCTACCTAGTGCATCCAGGAATCTCAATATTGCTGTGTTATTCTCATTCGTTTCATACTCGATGAATAAGTCTTCAGCAGCCGGATTCGGGAACACCTCACTGATCTTGAGATCGAATATATTCTGACCATCATCTGTAGATCAATTATCATTGATGATATCACACTCCACCTCAATAAAGCATTCAGTAATACAACCATCTGCATCTATGACTGTCACAAATACTCTGAATCTGCTAAAGCCATTCTTGAATTCTACCGTTGGTGTACCCTGACCACCTGTAATCTCGCAATTTGTACCCTCAAGTCTCCATAGGTAAGTATATGGAGCTCGGCCACCTGACGCCACCACTGTCACAGTATTGCCATCAGTGTTACAAGCAGGTGTTTCTAATGGAAGAAATTCACATCTAAAGTCCGGCTTTTCTTCAATATTGACAATCTGTGTATGCGTGCTGAAGTTTCCACATTGATCAGTAGCTACCCAGGTTCTCAAGAATCTCGTTACTTCTACCCTATCTGAGCTGATTTGCTCTTGAGAGAAACTAACATCAACCATGCTGCAGTCATCATCTACTTCGATGCCCTCAGGCTCAGGCAACACGTCACAGTATATCGTGGTATCGCTTGGAGGATTCACAAAAGTAGGAGCTACATTGTCAATGTATCTAACTGTCAATCTAAACTCAGAGCTATTGCCACAAGGGTCAGTCACCAGCCACAAGTAATTAACTTGTGATAAGAAGCCAGTTTCAATGCAATTATCACCGTTGATAACTTCCTCACTAAAGTCAACTTCAAAAGTACACTCATTCACAGCCACAACATCCGCAGTATTGATTCCACCATTCAACTGATCCAATTGGTTGCAATTCAGCTCTAGCGTAGCACCATTCTGGACATTTGGTATAGATGAATTGACCCATCTTAAGTCTGGCGCCTCATTATCATCAATGAATATTCTCTGCACAAACTCTGAGAAATTACCGCAATCGTCAACTGCTGTGAAAGTTCTTATAATAACCTCACCATCAGCACAATCGTTTTCAGATATTTCTTCTGTCATTGTTAACTCTACTTCCTGTCCAGTACAATTTGAAATTGCTACCGGCATAGAATGGTCTTCTTCACAAGAAAACTCTTCTATTCCAGAGATTTCAGGACCTTGAGTCCTAATGAAGTGTACGATTTGAGTCTTCTCTACAAAATTACCGCACTCGTCTATAGCAATCAACTCTCTTTGCAGATCAAACTCCCCGTCGCATGCACCTTCCCAAATCACTTCTTCTGATGCTACAAGCACTTGAACTTCAAAACAGTTGTCGACTGCAATGGCGGCTGGTATATCGTCTCCACACTCTACGAATATCTCATCAGGTGTATCTACAAATTCAGGAGCCTGATTATCCACAAAGTCAAGTAAAACCTGATACTCACTTCTTCTTCCACAATTATCAATTGCAAACCAAGTTAAAGATGTTCTCATATAGTAGCCATCTTCCTGACAGTCAGCATCTCCAATCACCTCCTCTACAAAGAAAGTTTCTAGCTCTTCTCCACAATAGTCAAGGAACGAAACATCGTTAGCTTTAAACCCACTCATGGTCAATTCATCAGATTCACAATCTCTCTCTACTTGAAGCTCATCTCCTGAACCTAAACTTTCTAATAGTGGATTCAGTACCTCAGGTATAGGCTCTAAGTTAAACTCTTCGTTAATAATTCTCTGTTCAAATATCGTCACGTTTCCGCAGTCGTCAGTCGCTTCATATATTCTTAGCACATCTCTGACGCCATTATCACACAGCCCTTCAACTTGAATGTCGAAAAACTCAAGGGTGACATTGTCAGAGCACTGATCAAATACATCAACCTCTGCAAACTCTTCGCTACATGCTACATCAAGACCAAATATCTCCGGTCCAACATTATCTGTCAACACCAGGTATAACCATATCTGAGCAGAATTGCCACATGCATCTTGAGCAGTCCATACCAATTGGCGTTTCTCTTTAAATCCGTCTTCTCTACAGTTGCTGCTTTCTTCGATCAAGAAGTCTCTAAACTCTACATCTATTCCGCCATCTACACCACAACCATACGTAGCACTCACATCTCCTTCTCCAAGCATAAATACCCACATCGGTAAGTCAAACTCTCCGTTAGTACATTCAATAACAATTTCAGATCCAATCTCAAATTCGCGTAATCTGTCATTGTCAAACTCTAACCTCAAATCAGCCTCATTGTTAACAGTTATGACTTGCGTCTCTATAGCTACATTACCACAGTCATCAACTGCCGTCCATGTTCTTAATATCTGATACACGTCATCACATGCATTCCCTAATACTACTTCTTCAAAATCTAAATCGGCACACTCACATTCATCAACAACCTCTATTACAGGAATTTCTGCACAACAAGTGTCACCTTCACACTCCAATAAGTAAGGACGTGCAGGGATTTCTTCACAGCTAACAGTTACATCAAATGGAACATTTAATATTACCGGAGCAACAGTATCAACAACCTCAACTATTACTGTTTTCGATGCAACATTTCCGCACTCGTCTATTGCTGTCCAGGTGTAATTAACTCTGTAGAAATAGCCGTCCTCTTGACAGTCTCCTGAACCAATGATTACCTCTTCAAAACTAATTTCAATATCCTCATCACAAACATTTGCTAATGCTGCATCCTCCGCATTAAATTGCGGATATGTCCATTCTAAATCATTGCTCTCACACTGTACTGTTATAGTAGCACCATCAGGCAAGTCCACTAAATCAGGGTGAACAAATTCTAACTCAGGCTCCCCTAAACCAACTATGGTGAATGTTGCTAGTATTGTCGATGTATTACCACAGTCGTCAGTAAGAGTATACACTACTGTTGCCTCTGCTGTCTCGCAATTGAAAAACTCATTTGCATCAAAGTCTGATGTGATTGTTATATCAGAACAATTATCAGTGGCGCAATTCTCTAAAATAGATAAGTTATTATCATGCCAGCTTTGATATGCCGCTGAGTTGGAAACAATGCCTTCGCAGTCCACAACAAGGTCTAAATCCTCACAAGCACTAACGTCAGGACCCTCTTCATCAACCACTGTTATCACTTGTTCTGTTGTCACAAAGTTGCCACAGTCATCTGTTGCTGTGAATACTCTGGTGATCGTGAAGTTACCGACACAGTTACCTTCTACGGTTGTAGACGCTTCTGTTATCGTTACCTCTCCACAGTTATCTGTTGCAGTAGCTTCGTCGAATACTAACTCTTCGTCACATGCTATTGTGTAGTCCGCTGGCACAAAGGTAAACTCTGGTGCTTCTTCGTCTACTACTGTTATCACTTGCTGCGCTGTCACAAAGTTGCCACAGTCATCTGTTGCTGTGAATACTCTGGTGATCGTGAAGTTACCAACACAGTTACCTTCTACTGTTGTAGACGCTTCTGTTATCGTTACCTCTCCACAGTTATCTGTTGCAGTAGCTTCGTCGAATACTAATTCTTC
>SLDF01000361.1 GCA_007125435.1 Saprospiraceae bacterium | reverse complement strand
CTTCTCACTTGACCTGAAACCTTTAATTTACCTTCTTCATCTTTGCCACCGATCCAGATAGACCCTCTTCGGATAGCTGTAGTACCTAATTCCTTTGGGACAAAATATCCTCCCGGTGGCAGAAAGTCCCATATCTCACCTCCTGTCTGCAAGTGCGCTCTGACATTATTGATGTTAAGCTCTGTTCTGGTTAGTGGGGGTACGCAGTCTGATCTATAATCTCCCTCTTGTGCTAATATCTGAGTGGAAAATATGGTCAAAATGATAAAATAGGGAAAGATATGGTTAAGTTTCTTCATGCTTTTAGATTAAATGCCTCTGTGAGAAATTACGGATGGTATCATCTTATACACATAGAATACGGGTGGCACAGCGCTTTCGCTGCTTGTATCCGGTAAGTTAGCATGAGAAACTTACTTAGATTATGCAGGATACAGCTTAGAATGAATAGTTAAATATTCGACTATACAATCAATGACATTATTATTATGGGTTGTTCAAGATAAAGATGCGCTCTGTACTCCCATCTGAGAATACCTTTATGAGCGGTGTGTTTGTTCTAATTGGAACTTCACGTCCCAAATAGTCAATGATTTTTACAAGTTTTCTTTCTGTAGTTGGCAGGTCGCGCTCAATGATGCTGGTCGTCATGCAATCCGGATAAAATCCTGATTCAGGATCTAAGGATAAAGCATATTCATAAAGTTTATCACAAATTTCGATAGCGTCACCTTCGCCATTAGTCAAAACACAAATGCCTATTTTATTTAAAGGGTCTAAATACATGTCTGTGGAAGCGCCGCTTTCACCACCTGCATGACCCCACAGCAGACTTGTACTATTATTATGATATAGTTCTTCTTGATACCAATTGAGCCCTTGGTTTGGCTCGAGTGAGGGAACCTGAGGAGTCCACATTTGATTGATAGAAGACATGGACAGAATGGATTTGTTGCCTAAATTTCCGCCATTGAGGTAGGCCGTCATAAAGTTAGCGAGATCTAGAACATTACTTCTTAACTGTCCACTTGGGTAATCTGCAAATCCATAATGCTCAATAGCCTGATAATTTCCATTGGAATATTGGTAGGGGGTAGCTACCTGATCGGGATTCAAGCCTCTAAAAAACCATGAAGTATTGTCCATGCATAGGGTATTGAATATATTATCTTCACAGTATTCATCAAAAGGAGTGCTGCTGATCAATTCCACTAAATAGCCATTCAGTGCTGTAGCTATATTTGAATATTCAAATCGACTTCTGGGTATACTTGAGTAAAAGTTGTTGCCAGAATCGTAATCTTGGCCACCTGTTGAAAAGTATCGCTGCATGCATTCTGCTAATGACATGGATGGATCGGGGGTGTCATAATACGTATCCATGACGTCATCATTATCCCGAATGGATGATGTATGTGTCATTAATTGTCTAAAGGTAATGGGAGCATCTGGAAACTGCGGTATACTTAACAACCATGGCAGAAAATCATTAACATTCTCATCCAAATCAATAGCGCCTTCTTCCATCAACTGCATAATAGCTGTCGCAGTGAATACCTTTGAAATAGAAGCCAATAAAAAAATAGTGGTATCACTGACTGCTATCTCATTGGCTATATCTGCAAAGCCATAGGATGAAAGCCAGACTATTCTGCCATCTTTGACGATTACTGTAGATGCACCGGGTAATCGTTCTTCTGCCATTTCATTTACGATAAAGGCATCCAGTCCCTGGTTGGGATTAGGATTGTTTTGAGTATATATTTCTCCAATATGCAATAAATATAGGATGGATATGAAAAGTGTCTGTTTATAGATACGCATGATTCGGAATTAAGATGTAATATATAACCCAAATCGTATATTGCGAAACTATTGCTCTACTATCTACATTCACCTTCTACAAAATCCTTGATACCCGAACAAGTTGCAATACAAGAATTGCCATAAGTTTTTCCATCGCAACCGCAGACCGGGTCATATACTTGTGGGCACAAGCAGTCTTCGATAGGATCTTCTTGACAGTCAGTTCTTACACAACTTAAGGCTATAAGACTAAATACAAATAATAAAAGCAAGGGTATGAATAGCTTTTTCATATTTTTTTATTCATTTATAATGAAATGCATACACAATAGTAAAGTATTTACACCTTCAACGACAAGTCCACATAGGTTGTTGGGTATTGATATATTTTTTGCTCGAAAATGGCTATTTTCAGACTCACAATAGTAATCCGTAACGAGGTATAGAGTGAAACCCAAAGCTGCTGATTGAATAATAACCACTCCAGGGTATATAAAAGTATTGAGTTATAAATGAACAACAGTGAGATTACCGAAGGTGCAGACTACAAGCTCGAATACGCTTGATGTTGTTATTTGTCCACCTCTACTACTATCTTTCCAAAATGTTTGCCTTCGCCGAGATATTGAATTAACTCCGGGATTTTTTCAATCTTGTATGGACCATCTATTATGGGTTTGACTTTTCCGGCATTTGCGAGTTTAGTTATTTCTTGTAAGCCTTCATTAGGTTTGTGAAAAAGTACACTCAGTTTTTTGCCTGTGATCATGGATATGAAAGAGCCTAATGTTACAATTTCAAGTAATCTGTACATAGAGCCTCCTATCGTGATGTAGGTGCCATTCTTCTTGAGAGATCGAGCATACTTGAAAGCAGACCTATTGGATTTTGTATCGAGAATAAGGTCATATTGTTCTCCCGTATTGGTAAAGTCTGTTTTTCTATAATCGATTACTCGGTCGTATCCTATGGATGTCATGAGTTCCAGCTTTTCTTCACTATCGACACCGGCTACTTCGACATCGTATGATTTTAGGATTTGTATGCCTAAGGTGCCGACGCCGCCTCCAGCACCATTAATCAGTATCTTTTGCCCGGATTTTACCTTTCCTTTTATTACAAGTCCTTGAAGTGCTAGCAATCCGGCATGGGGTAGGGTAGAGGCTTCATTATGACTTATATTAGACGGTTTTTTGGACAGTACTTTTTCAGGTATTGTGACGTATTCAGCAAAACCACCAAATCCACATTCTGATAGATCACAGTACACTTCATCACCGATATTAAAGACCGTTACTTTGGAGCCAATTGCTTCGATCCTGCCGGAAATGTCTACACCCGGTATGCTTACCCTGGGCTTCCACAGCCCAAATACCAAGCGGATAATGAATGGCTTACCCCTCACAAGCCCATAGTCAAAATCATTGATAGAAGTAGCATAGACCTTTACCAGTACTTCATTCTCCTTCGGTACAGGCTTGTTAACCTTCCCAACCTCTAGATGATTTGGCATTCCATATGCTTTTAATTGTACCGCCTTCATAAAGTACTTTTAATGTATGATACCTGAAACCATTTATTTCACTCTCTCAGGCACTAATTAGCGAGCAACTTTTTTTATATGCCATGAAATAACTATCAAAACAAAAAGCCTAATAGCGTTATAATACCATTACTTCTTCACAATGATTTTCTTAGTGTCTCTTATGTCACCATTGTAAATATTGAGGTAGTAAGTTCCGGAAATATATGCTTGCACGGGTAATTCGATGAATTGTGTCCCCGATTGCTCAGTTTGTTTGTATAGTATTTTTCCGCTCTGGCTAACCAATTCGATCGTTATGTTTTTTTGTGTAGGGCGATCAAACTCAACAAAAATGATATGGTCAGTTGGGTTTGGAAATACATTGACTCTGCCAAATTGTTCTACGAAAGCGGTATTAATGCTGAGGTCGACTTTGAAGCTTACGGAAAATTCAGATTTGCAATCAAACGCATTGAATACTGTTAATGTCACCGTGTACTCACCCGGTTCTTCATAGGAATGCAATGGTTCAAATTCATTAGAAGTATTACCATCTCCAAAGTCCCATTCGTAACTCACCGCTCCTTCACTTTGGTTCTTGAATTCAATAGGGAATGAGCCGATAAAAAATATAGTGTCCGGTACCTCGAATAAAGCGATAGGAAGATCTTCTCCATGTTCTATTGTAAAGTTATGTACAGTTACGCACTTATTGACATCAGATACTGAGACTGTATACTCACCAGGGCATAGGTCTCCAATGAAGGACTCATTCGTCTGAAGGCCGGGCCAGTCATAGTCAAGCGGACCAAAGCCATTAGCTATGATCTCTACTTCTCCATCACAATCACCAAAGCAGGTCTCATGTGATGTTATACTCTCTACGGTTGGGTCGGCTATATGTTCAATCTCAAACCTGAAAATGGTCTCACATCCAATTGTATCTGTCAAGGTAACACTATGCTCCCCAGCACCGTACTCACAATTCACCTGACTCTCCAGAGAACCATTGGACCAGCTGTAAGTAAATTTATCAGGGTCTCCATTTAGTACTAGTTCGACACAAGTCGTCGGCTGATTACAGTGTGTGTTGTCATAGTTAGCATCTATCGCCTGAATAGTAGCACCGGGGTTGATGATTATAAAAGTGTCTTTGACGCAGCCATAGGCATCTATGATCTGTAAGTCATAGCGACCCGGACACAAGTCAAATATAGACCCTGAGCTTGACTGTAGTTGCTGCCATTCTATGGTATATGGTTGTTGAGCAGAAACGGATAGATCGGCAGCGCCATTGCAAAGCGCTACACATGTCTCATGTGATACCTCTACGGCAAGTTCTATTGGTATCATTTGATCTACTGTGATGATGTCAGTTGATGAACATCCATTGCCATCCTCTACGGTAATTTGGTAAGTACCTTCTGTAAGATCACATCTTTCGAAATCCCCTTCTTCTCCATCCTCCCATGAGATTAGCACAGGCGGCGTCGCATCTTCCAATATTTCGATAGATATGCATTGAGATAGGTCGATGCAGTTATAGTCAATAGATGGTACTATAGACCATATGGGATCAGGTCCGTCTAATATTACTAAATCATAAATAACGGTGTATGGACACCCTTCATCTGATATATCGGTATATGTATTCATTCCTGGTTCACTTAATTCTATACCTTCTGGCGTGATGTAGGGTAAAAATGCTTCACAAACAGTCACAGTACCTCTATCATCATCTGGTAGGTTTTTTACCTCAATAGTAATACATAGATCCAAGGGGTCTATAATCGAATCCAAAATGCTATTACAAGGATTATAACAATCAATCAGGCATAGATCATAGAACCCTTCTTCCAATCCCTCGAAAGAAAGTGATACATATGGTTCAGAAGTTTGAATTGTTTCTCCATTAAATGTCCATTTGAAATCTGTAGCATTAATTAGTCTGTTATTTGGGTCATCGATGGTATACTGGGCTGTTTCGCCCGGGCAGACCTCTGGAGGCCCTGTCACACTCAATTCATGGATATAGCTTGTGACAAATAGTAATGGGAACTCTAATCCAATGACATCTGTCACTTTATAATCGCAAATGTCTCCTGCACACCCATCCAGTAAAATATAATATCTTTCTCCAATGATAAACTGACATGATGATAGAACAAAGGGGTTAGTCGTGCACGGGTTAGCTATACAATTGCCAATAGTAGAATATATTGGTCCAAATGGGCACTCTGACACTATAGCGGCTTGCATCCCTGTGAAGCCACCTGGGGTGCCCTGACAGTTACTAGGAGTGATGGTTATAGAAATACATTCACTTGTAGCGATAAATCCTAACCAGTGTGGATTGTCCAGTGCAATATTTTGACCGCATATATTTACAATCGGAGAATTGCCGGGTATGGGTGGGGGTAAAGTAGAACAATACCCTTCTACCAAACAAACAATATCTTCAGGATCACATATCTCAGGCGGATCATTGCATATGCAACATTCGTCTGACTGAGCATAGCCAAGACTGGATATCATAACAGTAAAAATAATGCTTAAAAGCCTAATAGCATTTGTAACATGTGGAATCATAGTTATCTACTTTAAATCAAAGGTTAATCGAATTCTCTTCAGCGAAATGTAATGTTTAATTATTCTCATCAATTGTGTCTATTCAATTTATGTCGCCTTGGGCATCACCCTCCACTACGTTTCGGGTCGCTACGTTACGGGGCTCGCTGTTCGCTCGGTCCTTCGGACTCATTCGCATACGCTCATGACCCACTCCACATCGCTGATGCAAGCTTGTGCAAAACAAGACATACCCTATCACATTATAAAACATGAACAAAAGGTTAACTTGTGTTCAATATATTCTCATAAAAGGATAGAAGTTTACCAGGGGCACATGTGTATAAAATGATCTACAATTCCCT
>SLDF01000098.1 GCA_007125435.1 Saprospiraceae bacterium | reverse complement strand
TTTATCAACGAACATACCAATAGGAGGCTAGAAGGCGTCGAACTGCGCATCTATGAACTCTTGCCAAATGGAAGCCTTAGCGCAGAATGTCCTTATTACATTTACCTGGATGACAATGGTGAGGTCGGCTACAACCGAAAAGAAAGAGCTGCTCAGGATCAGCCGACGCACATCTCAGATATCAATGGCACCGCTCTACCACAGCTGTACAAGCGCAAACAGTATCTATTAGTTGCCGATAAAGAGGGGTATAAAACCAGTTTTACCCAGACCAGTGGCGACATCTCTGCACTTAGATTGTACATGGTCGAAGAAGAGAAGCCTGATTGTCATACTTACAGAGGTGTTATCATCAGCAAATTGGACTACACTGCAATGAGTAAAGTGGATGTCAAACTCCAAAATTTAACGGATCAGTCCATAGTGACCAGGACATCTGATATAGAGGGGTATTTCTCGTTTTGTCTGGCGCCTGATACGGACTACCAACTGACCATTGAATCGCACGGCTATATCTCCATAAATAAAGACATCAACTCCGATGAGCTATCAGATATCAAAGACAAAGAAGTCAAATTTGTACTCGAGCCTTTTGATAAGGTAGAAGAAGACGACCTCAAGGAAGGCAATGTCATTGTGCTCAATCATATTTATTACGAATACAATAGTACGACCCTGACAGATGAAGCCATGGAAGAACTGGAAGAGCTCGCTGATGTCATGAAGGCCTACCCATCTATGGAGATAGAATTAATTTCGCACACAGATTCCCGTGGTGATTGGTCGTATAATCAATCTCTGTCTCTGGAACGAGCACAGTCTGCTAAGCGGTATCTCGTTTCTAGAGGAATCGATAAATCAAGAATAGATGCCCTCGGCTATGGTGAGTCGCAGATCAGAAACCATTGCCTTGATGGTGTAGAATGTACGGAAGAAGAGCACGCTTTCAACCGCCGCACAGAGGTGCGTATCATCAAGTTCAATGCAGAAAAAGATGTTGAAATCATTAAAGCGGATAATTAGGCAGATCAAAACTTTCGGTCTGACAAATATAGTCCCGATCAGATCAGACTTGACATTTACAATCTGATGTCCAGCGCCTATACACTTTCTCAAGACCTTTAACACTTTGGCGACCAGCACTTCTAAAAAAACATACCCTTCTTTTTATATTTTTTTATAGAGAGCACGTAGTCGCACATTCAGATCTGAAAAAACTTTGTATATTTCCGATGAAGACAAACTTATTCTAGAATGTCAAAAATGATATTGGGCAATATAAAAGTTGGAATATGAAAGTAAAGTTTTGTGGAGCGGCCGGTGAAGTGACGGGTAGTTCTCATTTAGTTACACTCTCAAACGGATATAAAGCGCTTTTGGACTGTGGTCTCTACCAGGGGGATCCCGAGAAAGCCTATGATATGAACAGGCAATTTGAATTTGACCCCAGAGAGTTAGACTGTGTCATATTATCCCATGCCCATATTGATCACATAGGTCGGCTACCCAAGTTGGTCAAAAAAGGTTTTAGAGGCAATGTATACGCCACGCCTGCTACAAGAAGCCTTGCCTTGATCATGCTGTTGGACTCTGCTAAGATCCAGCAATATGACTACGAGTATGACGTCAAGATAGCTCAGCGAAAAGGGCTGCCGACAAAGCACATGGAGCCACTTTATACCGTTGATGATGTCTATAAAGCACTATCATTGTTTGTGACAGTGGGCTATAATCGGTGGTTGAAAATTAAAAGTAATCTGTCTTTGTACTTTAGAGAAGCAGGGCATATTCTGGGTAGTGCCAGTATCTGCCTGAAGATCAAAGAAGAGGGTAAAGAATTCAAACTCGGCTTTACCGGGGATATAGGAAGGCCTTCGAGACCGATTATTAAAAATCCCGAGCCCATGCATAAGGTCGATTACCTGATATGTGAGTCAACCTATGGCGGGCGCAAGCATGAGTCCCGACCTAGTGAGTACAAACACCTACTCGACATCATTACAAAAACTTGTGTAGAGAAAAAAGGAAAGCTAATCATTCCAGCCTTTAGCCTGGGTCGTACGCAAGAAATAGTATTCATGCTGGACAAGATGTCATCATCAGGAGAATTGCCTAAAATTCCCGTTTATGTGGACAGCCCATTGAGTGTAAATGCGACCCGCGTTTTTAGACTGCACCCTGAATGCTATGATGACGAGTTGGTAGACTACATTGAGTTCAATCCCGACCCATTTGGGTTCAATGGCTTACATTATATCACTGACGTCAATGACTCTAAGGCTATCAATAGTATCAAGACACCTGCTATCATCATATCATCCTCCGGAATGGTCAATGCAGGTCGAGTACGCCACCACGTTGCCAATAACATTGAAAACCCAAATAGCACAATCCTCATTGTCGGATACTGCGCACCGGGCACGACAGGTCATGCACTAGCCATAGGTAAGGAGGAAATATTTTTGTTTGGTGACAAAAAGAAGGTCAGAGCTGACATTGAAGTGATGGATTCTTTCTCTGCCCATGCAGACGAAGATGAGATGATAGATTTTGTGTCTAATCAAAAGAAGTCTGTGAAAAAGATATTTCTTGTTCATGGCTCAGATACAGCCAGAGCTGCTTTTACAGACCGATTGAGCAAAGAAGGTTTTTCACAGGTGTTCAGTCCAATGCTTGGTGATGAAGTAGAGCTGGATTGAACGAATCTGAAAATTTTATTGATGAGATTCAATAAAAAATAATTATTATTACATCGCTTTTAGTGCTAGGGTAAGATGAACTCAGGCTAAGTTTGAGTCTAAAGGCCATAGATTGCAAAACATTTTTCACACAACTGCATACGTATTATGAGAATCATTTTTACTGGATTGGTAAGTTTGTTAAGTATTGTCATCTGGGCACAACGCGAATGTGATGAGTCGAGTTTTTTAATACCCTCAGACGGAGAAATATTGAGTACAGAGCTGGTTTACGGCTCCAATCTTGGATACTTCAACAACGAGGTCACGCTGAGTATGGATGTTTATGAACTCGCAGAGGAGTCCGAAGAGCCAAGACCATTAGTAATCTTAGCCCATGGTGGTGGTTTTGTATTTGGTAATAAAGCAGATATGCAGGAGCTCTGTGAAGGATATGCAAGACTTGGCTATGTTTGTGCTTCTATACAATACCGGTTGTATCCGGCAGTATTAGCATTTTTTGCAGACTCCTCGACTGTTGTAGAGATGTCATTCAATGCTATAAGTGACATGAGAGGTGCTGTCAGGTACTTTAAGGCGGATGCTGATCAAGGCAATCAATTCAATATCGATCCTGATAATATCATTGTTGGCGGTATTTCTGCTGGAGCCATCATGGCGCTCCACACGGGCTTTTTTCATGAGGGAGACGTCATCCCTGAGGGGTTCGAAGCATTGCTCGAGTCCAAAGGAGGTATAGAGGGCGATACGGGAGACTCTACAAATCTGAGTTACAACTCCAGAGTGCAGGGTATCATCAGTTTATCAGGAGCTACATTTGACACCATATGGGTCACAGAAGACGACCCTCCGATCATGAGTATGCACGGTGATGCAGATGATATTTTACCTTATGGATTTGCAAGAGAGGGTGCATTTAATAGAGTTACGCTCTATGGGTCTTCCAAGATACATGAACGAGCGGATAATATAGGTCTGGTCAACTTTTTTGAAGGTGTGCCTGGTGGTGGACATACAAATATTTATTCGTCTCCTCAATTTGCTGAAAACTTGATAAGGTTTAATCTCAACGTTTTGGATATTATGCAAGACATAGTTTGTGAAGAGCTATCCACCTCTATCAACCCGGTACAAAGCGAAAGAGCCCAAATCAAGATATACCCCAATCCCACTGCTGGCCAGTTCACGATTATGACTTATGATGAAGGGCACTGGGAGTTTACAGTTTTTGATGGTATGGGCAGAGCTGTATTAAACGAGCAAAGTTTTGGCAAAGGCGCTTTTTCGATTGATAACTGGAGCGGTCAGAGTGGATGGTATGTTGTACACGCAAAGCTTAATGGTCAGCTCCAGGCTGCCAATATGCTACTGTTGAAGTAATTAGCTTATTGAAGAGAAAATATCATCTGGAAGATTTCCCATTTTAACCATCAGCTACCTGACAATAGGTACCCGCGGAAGGAATATAAACTTAGCGCCCATATCGCTAAGTACAAACAAGCAGTAATGGTCTTTCCTGTCATTGCAGAGGGCTTGAAAATCGTCAACCCTCTCCGGTCTTATGAGTTTTTTAGAAATGAATTCTTCCATCCATGAGATGTGAATATTCCATTGTCCACCATTTACGGCTTTATTGACTACAGGTATACCAATATCGATGGCTTCCTGATGTACGACAATGATGGGAAATCTCGTAACAGCTGACGCTAACACTTTTTCATAGGCCTTCTCAAATAATTCAGTATAGATTTTGAGCTCTTCTTTGAGAAGGACATACTTTTCTGAATCTTTTATCTCTTCCATCCGATATCTTATTTTAAAACGAGTTTGACAACGCTCTCTATATGATGCGTATGAGGAAACATATCTACTGGTTGAACAATCGCCACGTCATAAAGATCTTTCAAAAGGCCTAAGTCTCTGGCTTGCGTAGCTGGGTTACAACTCACGTATACCACAGTTGGTGCCTTTAATGCCCTGAGGACTTCTACTACTTTTTCGTGCATGCCGGCTCTGGGTGGGTCAGTCACGACCACATCGGGTTTTCCATGTTCTTCAGCAAAATCCATAGTGAGGATATCCTTGACGTCACCAACATAGAAAACCGTATTTTCTATATCATTCATAGCCATGTTCACTCTGGCATCTTCTACGGCTGTTTCTACCTCCTCTATGCCTATTACTTTTCTAGCTGTCTGCGCCAGATACAAAGCTATAGAACCAGTGCCGGTATATAAGTCGTAAACATTTTCCGAGCCCGAGAGACCTGCTAATTCTGTGACAATATCATACAGGCGTTTTGCCTGCACGCTATTTGTCTGAAAAAAGGACTTGGCAGATATGCGGTACTTGACAGATCCTAATTGCTCTACAATATGATCTTGTCCGGAAAACCGTACGACTTCCTGATCAAAGATACTATCGTTCTTCTTTGTATTGACGATGTATTGTATGCTTGTCAGTTTGTCAAATGAGGTCTCTAGCCAAGTCATCATTTTTTTGATCTTTTCCTCATCCTGATGAGCAAAGACCACCACGACCATCCACTGATCCAAAGTCGTATTTCGAATCATTAAGTTTCTCAGCAGCCCCTTTTGGGATCGAGGGTCAAAGAAGCTATATCCATGATTCAAAGCAAACTCTCGCACACCATTTCGGATTGTATTGCTGTAATCATCTTGCAGATGGCAAAAGTTAATGTCTACCACTTTGTCAAATGCTCCGGGCCTGTGCAGCCCCAGCCCCTCTCTCACATCGACAGGAGTGTCTTGTTCGAGTTCATCACGGGTCAGCCACCTCTTTGACGAAAAAGCGTATTCCATCTTGTTTCTGTAAAATACCTGCTCCGGGCTGCCCAGTATGCTTCTCATTTCTTGTGGTTGCACCTTAGCCAGACGGGATAGGGCATTCTCGACCGTCTTCGCTTTAAAGGTCAACTGCCCTTCATAGGACATGTGCTGCCACTTACAGCCTCCACACACGCTAAAGTGCTCACAAAACGGCTGGCTCCTATAAGGCGAATAGGTATGCATACGACTCGGACTGCCATACATCATCCCCTTTCGCTTTTTAAATACAGTAATGTCTGCCACATCGCCGGGCACTGTATCCTCTACCATGTATACGTGCCCCTCTGCATCTTTACCAATGCAATAGCCCTTATCGGCAGTGTCTATGATCCTGACGTTCTCTACGATTCTTCTTTTCATCACCGGCAAAGGTATTGATTCGTATGGTCTGTTGGAATACAAAAGCGGGATTATATGATAGAAAATCTACGCCGCACCTCACCCCCCAATGAAAATCAACTTTTGGGAAATAGAGATTCCTTCACAGTTTTATGATACGATTTTTTGGGCATCACCCTTCTCCCCAAAGCTTTGGGGAGAAGGGTCGCTTTTTAGAGTCTGAAAACAGCCATCTTAATGATCCCAAGTCTTGCTCTTTTGAGCGATCTCTTCGAAAAAAAATACTTACGGAGTTTGGCTACCCTTGATGCCATCTTCAAAGGCTAGACCGCTGCACTGCTTGATAATTTTACTTTATACTTCCTGCTTCATCGGTCGCGTAGCACTTGAGGCTATGCTCTCTCTTCAGCACTCGTC
>SLDF01000409.1 GCA_007125435.1 Saprospiraceae bacterium | reverse complement strand
TGTCATGGATAAAAAATAAATACACGCCTCAAGGCAACCGCAATTACATCACGCTTTTGTCCATGATGAGACTCCACGGGATCGATACTTTTGTCAATAGGTTTTTCATTTGGTACATGACGATATCACATTTATTTTGAATACATAAATGTACTTCAGACAAGGATTGTAAATAAATCTTGTCTCAAGCTACCAGATAATTGACATGGATTATATTCGAATTATCGAAGGGAATTAATCATGTGGGTGTTCGTGTTCAGTCAAATAAGCCGTTATAATCATCGCTATTAAGTGGCTTTACAAGGTACTCCTTGACGATGTCATATTCTTTTACTTTCTCAAGGTCGCGAGTATCTATAGAGGAACTTACAATATATATGCGCATCTTCTCAGTTACGGCAGGAATTTCTTTCATAAGGATATCAAGGAAGGTCCAGCCATCTATCACTGGCATATTGATATCAAGCAGTAAGACGTCAGGAATGTTGGCCAAATTACTAGCGTTTTCTCTCAGGAAATCTAGTCCATTCATACCGTCATCAAAACATATAACGTCTATATCAGAATGATACTTCTTTAAGAGCTTCGATGATGCAAACTGATAGATTTTATCATCATCTATAATACATATGACCCGGTTAGACATCTTAATTGTGATTTGACACTAATATAGGAAATGTTTATTTTTCAATACTTTTCTCTTTTCAATAACAAAACCTAACTTCTGCATTATGTATGCATGACCTATTGTTTGACATAAACAAAAAATATGATTTCCTGTTTAGGCTGATTTTACAAATATACCTTAAGCTGATATATAACCAATAAAATTACCAACATTAAAAGTTAAGCATATCAATATCTTATAAGAAGCAGCACAATAAAAAATTACAAGCGCAAAAGCATTAAAGAAAAGACTTCACAAATGACAATTGTGGATAACCTTGATAAACAGATGACGTTCATTCTATGTTATAACAATATCATTGAGAAATGCTTAAAGGATGCATTATGACTATAGTTTTCGCTTTTTAGCAGATGAAGCTAATTACTAATGTCATTATTGGCTAAAATTAAGTGACTATGTCAATATATAATAATTGTTGCCCATCTTTATATGTTAATTTTTTCTTAATCCATGTCTTAAGACGATATAAAAAGGGGTCAGAGCCATAAAATGTGAAAGATTGAATTAAATTTGTTTTGCAATACCATAAAATAACACATGAGCACAAATAGAGATCAACCAAATAATGGCAATGAATTGCTAGATTTTTTGCATGAAGATACCATGTGGTGTGCTAATTTACTCAATGAAGTAAAAAAATCGATCTCATCAACCAATGCCTTTCTAACATTTAAAGTAAATGAACAGTGTCATGTGATCAGTTCTGATGCTGAAAATGGCCTTATGTCTTACCCGTTTGATGACAGCATTGAACAATACGCATTTAATGGCCATCTTGTTTACGAGTTAGAAAATATTCATTCCTACACTCAATTCAAAAACAATCCATTAGTTCTCAATGCTGCAAGTAGCCATTATTTTGCCGGTGTACCAATTCATCTGCCTCATGAAGGGCGTGTTGGTGTTGTGTCCATTACGAGAAATAATAATGGCGCACTTAACGATGATGAAAAAAGCTCTCTCAAATACTATGCTAGCCTAGTAGCAGATAGACTTAAGTTGATCAATTTAGAAGACATGTATGAAAGGAATCTCATACACAATGAAGAGATAGAAAAATTAAAGAATAACTTTCTGTCTTCTATCAGCCATGAGATCAGGACTCCTCTTAGCGCGATCATTGGACTAAGTAACATACTTCAGTCTGACACAAGTATCTCCAAAGATGATTTTAAACATCACGTTAATACCCTTAAGGACACCTCCAGTCAGCTATTATTTTTAGTCAATCAAGTTTTGGACTATAATTTACTAGAATCCGGTCAAGTAAAAATGGATAAACTGCCATTCAGACTTGATAAAATCTGCGATGCCATAAAGTCCACACTTTCGAATAAAGCTCTCAAAAAGCGAATAAGCCTCATCATCAGAGTTGACAAAGATGTTCCTATTCACCTCATTGGCGATGAATATAAACTAGAACAAATCTTGTTGTATTTATGTGACAATGCCATCAAATACACAGAAAAAGGAAAAGTGGAGTTGTATATTAAACTCGATAATATTTCGGGTAAAAAATGCATCATCAACTTCAAAGTCGAAGATACTGGTATTGGTATACCCGCTAAAGATATCCCAACGATCTTTTCTGCATTTAAGAAAGTAAATACTAGTATAAATGCTTATATAGAAGAAGGAGGGACTGGCCTCAGTCTTGCCATTACAAAAAAATTAGTACAAACTTTAGGATCTGATATCAAGCTAAAGTCCAAGACCGGTCATGGCTCTATCTTTTATTTTAGCTTGCCTTTTGAGATATCGAAACCCATAGAAGACAAACAACAAGATCACACTGAAAATCAGCAAATTAAAAAACTACCTCTAGAAAATAAATCTGTTTTACTTGTTGAGGATAATACGGTCAATGCTATGATCTTCAATAAGTTTCTCAAAAAATGGGGGGCTAAAGTGACACTTGCTGAGAACGGCAAGGTCGCTTGTGACACCGTACTTGAAGCGCCTAGTGATTTCCACATTGTTTTGATGGATATTCAAATGCCTGTCATGAATGGCCTGGATGCAACCCGGAAAATAAGAGAGGTCATCAGTGCCGATACATTGCCAATTATTGCCGTGACGGCATCAATTTTACAAGACTCTCTGACTATTTCAAAAGAGGCAGGTATGAATGACTGCATTACTAAGCCCTTTGTGCCTGATGATTTACTTCAAAAAATGACGCGATTGTTGTCTGAATAAATCCTGCAATAAAGTAATATGACATTTAAGATCTACTACTTCCTACCATTCGTTTTCATTTTGATGATGTTTGATACTTTGGATGGTCAAAGCAATGATCAGTTTTTATCATTTGCAGACTCCATTCATAATCACTGGCACTATGTCAAAGAAGAAAAACTTCAACATAAATTCTTCAGAGAAAAGGACATTACTACCCTGCTTAAATCATATGAAAGCCTGTCAATGATACATTTTGATACGCTAGGATTTTCTGTGGAGGGGCGTCCAATTCACATCATTAAGTTCGGTCAAGGAGACATCCCTGTTGCCATGTGGACACAAATGCATGGTAATGAACCAACGGCCACTATGGCTGTCATGGATATGCTTCGCTTTTTTGCAGATGATGATCCTTTTCTGTCAGAATGGAAATCCAATATTTATCAACGTATTTCACTGTATATCATACCCATGCTCAATCCTGATGGAGCAGAAGTATTCAAACGTCGCAATGCTCTTGATATCGACCTCAACAGAGACGCACTAAGACTGGAGTCACCTGAATCACAGCTGCTAAAAATGGTCATAGATAGCATTCGTCCTCGCTTTGGTTTTAATCTCCATGACCAGAGTGACTATTATACAGCCGGCGATGTTGATATACCCGCTACAATTGCTTTTTTAGCACCTGCCTATGATGAGGATAAATCTATCAACGACTCCAGAGCTAATGCTATGAGACTCATTGTGCAACTTAACGAAATTGTCCAGCAATATCTCCCTGGGGCAGTAGGTAGGTTTAGTGATACCTTCGAGCCGAGAGCTTTTGGAGATAATATTCAAAAATGGGGTACCAGCACCATACTTATCGAATCCGGTGCCTACAAAGGCGACTTGCATAAGCAAACACAAAGACAACTGCACTTTACCATGCTGCTGGCTGCACTGCAGTCCATAGCGTCAAAATCTTATCTCATAGAAGGACTCAGACCATATGAAGATATACCCTACAACAATCGTCGAGGACATGATCTCATCGTTAGAAACCTTGACCTTATTGTAAGTGGAGATACTATTCGTCTTGATGTAGCCTATCAGAAAGATGAGGTACGGATAGAACAACCACCTCATTACTTTCAACGTTTTTTCATCTCTGATATGGGAGACTTGTCTACGATGTATGGTTTTATAGAGGTAGATGCTGAAGGATGGACTTACTCGTCGGGCAAGCTGCTGAAGGACAAATGGAAGTCTCTACTAGATATGAATATTGCAGCGATTATACAGCAGGGCTATAGCCATGTCCTTGTCAAAAGGTTACCTCCCGAACATAAAATACAGGGGCTACCACTGCAATTTTTATTGCATGAAAGAGACTTTAATAATGATATCAAAATGGGACTAAATCCGGGTATTATTCTTACCCACGATGGAGATAATAGACGTGTCTTTATCAATAATGGCCAATTTTTAAACTTAGCTGAAGATGATATTCAGCACCTCGAGAAGCTTACCATTGCAGACCTATTTGATTAACATGAAATGATTTTGAAAATGAAATATCAACACATCATAATACAAGTGATTCTATTTTTCTCATCTGCTCTTGCACTTGATATTAATGCACAATGTGACAGCACCAGACATCCGATTATTATGGTTCACGGTTTTTTAGCATCGGGCGATACGTATGAGCGTCAGGCACTGAGATTTGTAGAACAAGGATATTGCCCTGATTTTTTAAAAACCTTTGACTGGAATACACTCGGAGGACAGAGGAGCATCAGTGACCTACAAGGCTTTATCCAAAGGGTTGTAGACGAACTTGGGGCAGACAGCGTGTACTTAATGGGTCACTCCGCAGGCTCAGGCATCTGTTTTGATCTCATCGATAAGAATGATGACGAGCTTCCCATAAGTAAGTATGTCCATTTGGCAGGACGTCCTATGGTTGCAAAGGAAAATTCAGGTCACCAAAAAGTCAAAGGACTGAATATCTACTCAGAGGCAGACTTCATAGTTAAGGGCGATGATATCACTGATTTTACAAATGTAAAACTTACCGATGCCGACCATTATCAAGTCGCTACTTCGGGAGAAACTTTCAAAATTATATATTCATTTTTGTTTGGAGAAGCACCTCGGACCATCGAAGCGAAAGAAAGCGAAAATAGTCGAGTATCCATATCCGGAAAATGTTTGCACCTCGGCACCAATACAGTGCAAGATGGATATCAAATCAGTGTTTTTAAAGTCGATCCAAATACAGGCTTCAGACAGAGTTTTTCTCCCAATGCAACGATTCAAGTGAAGGCTGACGGATCGTGGGGCCCAACTGAAGTCATGAGCGAGGCCTACTATGAATTCGAAGTGATCAATACTGAGGATAGCTCAGTGCGTCCCATTCACTATTATCGTCAACCGTTCAACACAGATAATCAATGGGTATATTTTAGGACCATGCCTCCTGCTAATTCTCCTGCCGGCATGTTACTTGCCGGATTGCCGGGAGATAGTGATGAAGAAGCCGTAATAGGCGTATTTGCCGCTAACCAAGCTATAGTCCATGGCAGAGACAGCATTATGGTGCAGGATACTGTCATCACCAATGCAGAAAATGCAAAAGCAGAGTCTTCAAACATTGCCTGGTTTCTCTATGATGCTAATCGAAATGGTAAAAGCGATTATACGACCATTGGCACCTATGGTATGCTACCGTTTTTGACAGGTATCGACATAGCCTTCGAGACAGAAGGGCAAAAGAGCTACAGTGTCACTGTGAATGATCAAACTCTGCGCTTCAAACCATGGCCGGCAAAGAGCAAAGGCCTGACTATGCTGGTGTTTGAGTAGACCTGTCTCAAATCTGACATAGCCTTCCGAATATAACATTCTATTTGTACGGGTTCTTTTCATTTTATCTCCTTGGGCATCACCCTCCTCTTCGTTCCGGGTCGCTATGCTACGCTACTCACTATTCGTTCGGTCCTGCGGACTGCCTTCCTTCGGTCGGCACAGCTCCGCAGCGCTGATGCATATCCAGAAAGAACGACATTTTAAAATATACCCGACACCTCGACCAAATTACCTATAAAACTTGAAAGCTCACATAGCTCGCTGCCGCTCGTGTTTAGCTCACTGTCGTTCGCGTTTAGTTCGCTTTGCTCACGATTAACTCGCTACGCTCGCGTTTATAGCAGAGCTTCTGTTGAGAATTTTTCTGCAGCCTGTTCATGAGGAACTTGTGTCCAAATAAAACTTGAAAGCTCGCAGCCTACTTCAAGCATAAACAGTGGAAAGCACGCAGTGCTTGTAGCGTAAACAGCAAACGGAGGCGATAGCCGATCGTTTGCATAAACAGCCGGAATGAGGCGAATGCCGAATGCAGGCGCAAACATAATACAACTAATTAGCAGCTTGTAGCTTGAAGCTTGCAGCTGAATGCTCTCTTCTGCGTGAGGGATAGAAGTGATATGA
>SLDF01000174.1 GCA_007125435.1 Saprospiraceae bacterium | reverse complement strand
GCTCCTTCTTCACAAGTCGTCTAAATCAAAATTCTCTAAGCTCCAGATGATTTCAGGAGATATTAGATGTAGCCTGGTGATTGAACAAAATCAAGCAAAGCGCCTTATTTTGAAGCCATTTGAAGCCGTAATACCCGCCTGCTGCCATCGACAGGTGGCGGGCAGGGATTTTCTAATGCATAATTCGGGTTTAAAACCTCATAAAAGCGTTAGATTTGCGCTCGCTTATTCAAGGCATTTTATGATAAGATATTATTTCACGGTTGTTTGCTTCATAGCAGTTGGGTTTTCTGTGTCGGCACAGTCGTGGAATCCTTTTGATATCAAAAACAGGAATGCTGAGGACGCACGTGCATCTTATGAAATGGAGATCGGGAAAGAAGGAGAGAACGTGGAAGAGGCCGAAACTGCTGTAGCACTAGAAGAGGTGAGAACAGAGCGCGAATCAAATAAAAAGCCGATAGATCTGTCCGAGAATCCATTTGAAATCATCAGATTCGAGGAGGTAGAAACTGGAGGGATAGAGGCAGAGATTGTAAGTCCTAGTGAGCGAAAAGGTGTTTTCCTTTTTATCGTCATAGTGGCGGTCTATTTGTTTACGGGAATTTTGGCGTCGCTTTACAGGAAGTTTATAGAGCAGCTATATAGGGCTATTCTAAATGACAATTACATGAAATTTTTCAGGCGATCGGTCAATGACCCGATAAGACAACGGCTTATTCTTTTTTATGCATTGTTTATAATCAATGGAGGGTTGTTTGTATATCTAAGTTTAGAGCATTTAGGCTTAGGAAGCTCTTTGGATGAACCCGTGGTGTTGCTGTATAGTATGCTGCTGCTGTTGGGTTATTTCTTGTTTAAGCATTTTGCCATATGGTTTGTAGCGACATTTTTTCCACCTGAGAGGGAAGCAGAGCAATATAATTTCTCAATAGCTGTATTTAATGCTTTTTTGGGTATACTATTGTTGCCGATCAATACTATTATGCTCTATGGTGGCGCAGAGCTGGCGATATTGGGCTTTTATCTGGGCTTGTTATTGTGGATGTTTTTGCTTATCGTGAGGCAGCTGAAAGCAATGTTATCAGCATCTTATCTATGGTTGAATTATGTATTCCATTTTTTTCTCTATCTTTGCGCCGTCGAAATTGCGCCAATTTGCATTTTGTGGAAGAGTATACAATTTGCATAGCCTAATTTGAGTAAAAGGAGAAAAATAAATAACAGTGATGTCAGTAATGGGTAAAGTAACGTCAGACAACAAAAAAGAAGTTAAAACAATTCTCGTCTCTCAGCCGCAACCTCAACGATCTCCATACTTTGAACTTGAAGAAAAATATGGATTGACGATTGACTTTAGACCATTTGTACAGGTAGAGCCTGTGACAGAGAAAGAGTTTAGAAAGTGCAGAGTTAGACCTGATGAATTTACTGCTATTATTTTTACATCCAGGAGCTCAATCGAGCATTTCTTCCGCATGTGTGAAGAGATGAGGATCAAAATGCATCAGGATACGCGTTATTTTTGCAGTTCTCAGGCAGTAGCCAATTACCTCCAGAAGTTCATAGTCTACCGTAAAAGAAAAGTTTTTGTAGGGCGACGCTCGATCGAGGATATAGAGAAATATTTTGACAAGTATAAGAAGGAGAAGTTTTTACTTCCATGCTCCAACCTGGGTAGTCAGGATGTCGTCAAGTTTTTAGAGACCAAAAAGCTGAATTTTCAAGAGGCTAATATGTACAATACGGTCAGCAGCGATTTATCAGACTTAAAGGATATATTTTATGATGTCCTTGTGTTCTTCAGCCCCATTGATATCACATCTCTATTCGAAAACTTTCCCGACTTCGAGCAAAAGGATACCAGAATAGCCGTTTTTGGCAATCTTACCGAAGCAGCAGCAGAAGAGCATGGTCTATTCATCAATATCAAGGCACCATCTAAGGAAGCGCCTTCTATGACCATGGCACTAGAGAATTATATTCAAGAGATTTTAGATAACAAATAGACTTATAAGCTGCAGCAGTGTCAACCGACCTGTCTTTTTTCATACATGATGGGCTGATAATTTAGTATGGTGGATAGGTGAATCCCGAAGTGGCATGTCATCTACCATAAACAATTTAAACATAGTGCAAGTTGTAAGTGTATGGAATTGATCAACACCATAATTACCAAATTGAAGGAGCCATTGCCTGGTGAAGAAGCACAGATATTAATGGCTCATGCCTACAGGCGCAAACTTTGGCCGTCCTCTCCCGATGCCAGAAATGCAGGTGTATTAATATTATTCTTTCCACAAGGTGGGGACTGGCAGATTGTCTTCATAGAGCGTACCAGTAAAAATCCTAAAGATGTCCATGGTGGACAGATAAGTTTTCCGGGTGGAAAACAGGAAGAGAGTGATGAAAGCCTGAGTGCATGTGCTCTAAGGGAGGCAGAAGAGGAGATCGGTATTGATGGTAGCAAAGTGAATTTACTGGGTGCCTTGACACCTCTATACATACCTGTTTCTAATTTTTTGGTACATCCATTTGTTGGCTATCTGGAAGAGGTACCAGAACTGACACCCCAACCTCAAGAAGTGCAAGATATTGTTGTGCTCCCATTTCATCACTTCTTTGACGATAAGTACAAGAAGCATATGGATATGTTATTTGGCTCAGGTATGAAGATGGATGATGTGCCATACTTTGACGGACAAGGAAAAGTGATATGGGGGGCTACTGCTATGATCTTAAGCGAATTATTAGTTATATTGGACAAAAGTCATAAGCCAGTCAAAGAGAATTTGTAATTTTACAGGCCGAGCCTTTTGGATCATTAATAAAAAGAATAAAACAGTTTTAATGGAAAAAGTTGAAGTATATCAACCCACGCATAAAGTAAGAATCGTAACCGCCGCATCTCTTTTTGACGGGCATGACGCTGCTATAAATATCATGAGGAGGATCATGCAGCAGTCCGGTGCAGAGATCATTCATCTGGGGCACAATAGATCAGTGGATGAGATTGTGAATACAGCTATTCAGGAAGATGCACAGGCCATAGCTATTACATCTTACCAGGGGGGGCATACGGAGTTTTTCAAATATATGCACGACTTGCTAAAGGAGAGAGGTGCTTCTCATATCAAACTGTTTGGCGGTGGGGGAGGGACCATCCTTCCTGAGGAAATACAGGAACTGCACGATTATGGCATCACAAGGATATATTCACCTGATGATGGTCGCGAAATGGGATTACAAGGCATGATCAATGATCTGATCAAGAAGGCTGACTTTGTCATAGGTGACAATCTCAATGGGGAAGTATATGACCTTCGCAAAGAAAAGCCAACAGCTGTTGCCAGAACGATCACTGCATTCGAGAATTTCCCTGATAAATACAGTGCTGAACTGATCGATATCGAGCAAAAAGCGAAAGAGGCAAAAGTGCCGGTACTGGGTATTACCGGTACAGGTGGCGCCGGGAAATCAAGTCTGGTAGACGAGCTCATAAGGCGATTCTTGACAGACTTTGAGGATAAAAGTATAGGTATAGTCTCAGTGGACCCATCTAAGAGAAAAACAGGTGGCGCTTTGCTCGGAGACCGTATACGAATGAACTCGGTAAATAAAGACAGAGTATTCATGCGCTCATTAGCCACGCGACAGTCAAACCTAGCCTTGTCAAAATATGTGAAAGCTGCTCTTGACGTACTAAAAGTGGCCGGTTATGATTTTATCATATTAGAGACCTCTGGGATAGGTCAGAGTGATACAGAAATTGTAGATCACTCAGATGTGTCACTTTATGTCATGACACCCGAATATGGTGCTGCGACGCAGTTGGAAAAGATAGACATGCTAGACTTTGCCGATATTATTGCCTTGAATAAATTTGACAAGAGGGGTGCACAGGATGCCCTGCGTGATGTCAAAAAGCAGTATCAGCGCAACCACCAGTTATGGGATCAGGACTTAGATGACATGCCTGTGTTTGGAACGATGGCGAGTCAGTTCAATGACCCCGGTACCAATAGGCTTTACAAAGAAACGATGAAGATAGTCCAACGCAAGACGGGTGCAGACTTACCTTCAAAAAGCCATATGGAGCTTGGAGAAAGTGAAAAAGTATACATCATTCCACCCAATAGGACACGCTACCTATCTGAGATCACAGATGGTATTAGAAATTATAATGAATGGGTGAGAAAAGAGGCTGATCTCGCCACCAAACTTTATGCGTTGAATACGTCTCTTGAATTATTCATATCAGAGGATAATGATGACAAAGAAAAAGTCATAGAAAAGTTACAGCAGACCTATGATGACATGATCATAGAGCTAGACGGTACGAGTAGAAGGATATTGGACCAATGGGAAGAAAAGGTAGCAGCATATAGCGCAGATGAGTACATCTACGAGGTAAGAGGCAGAGAGATCAAAGTAAAAAGTTTTACAACATCGCTGTCACACAGCAGAATTCCCAAAGTTTGCCTGCCAAAGTTCAAAGATTGGGGAGAAATACTGAGGTGGAGCTTACAGGAGAATGTACCTGGTGAATTTCCATATACCGCAGGCGTATTTCCGTTTAAGCGGGCAGGGGAAGATCCTACACGTATGTTTGCAGGAGAGGGTGGCCCGGAGCGCACGAATAAACGTTTTCACTACGTGTCTATGGACATGGATGCCAATCGGCTTTCTACAGCGTTCGATTCGGTGACCTTATATGGAGAAGACCCTGATCACAGGCCGGATATATATGGTAAGATTGGCAACTCTGGTGTCAGCATTTGCTGTCTGGATGATGCCAAAAAGCTGTACTCAGGTTTTGACCTGTGCGACCCCAAGACATCGGTCTCTATGACCATCAATGGTCCGGCGGCGACCATTTGCGCATTCTACATGAATACAGCCATAGATCAGCAATGTGAGAAATACATCAAAGAAAATGGACTAGAAGACCTGGTAGAGCAAAAGAAGAAAGAGCTCTATGATGACAAAGGACTTCCGCGACCTTCGTATTACGGTGATATACCAAATGGAAATGACAGTCTGGGGCTGTTAATGCTCGGGGTGACAGGCGATCAAATACTTGAGCCTGAGGTTTATAACGAGATAAAAGCCAAAGCCCTTGCCTCTACCCGAGGCACTGTGCAGGCAGATATTTTGAAAGAAGACCAGGCGCAAAATACATGCATTTTCTCCACAGAGTTTTCGCTGAGGTTGATGGGTGATGTGCAAGCTTATTTTATAGATAATAAAGTCAGAAACTTCTATTCGGTGTCAATATCAGGGTACCATATTGCTGAGGCCGGCGCCAATCCTATTACTCAATTGGCATTCACCCTGGCCAATGGCTTTACTTTTGTCGAATATTATGTCTCCAGAGGCATGAATATTGATGACTTTGCACCCAACTTGTCGTTTTTCTTTAGTAATGGTGTTGATCCTGAGTACGCCGTCATTGGCCGAGTAGCCAGAAGAATCTGGGCGAAAGCCATGAAGCAAAAGTACAATGCTAACAGCAGGTCTCAAAAACTGAAGTACCACATCCAGACATCGGGCCGATCCCTGCACGCTCAGGAGATATCATTCAATGATATCAGGACGACGCTTCAGGCGCTGTATGCTATTTATGACAATTGCAATTCGCTGCATACCAATGCTTATGATGAAGCGATCACGACACCGACTGAAGAGTCTGTGAGAAGGGCCATGGCTATTCAGATGATCATCAATAAGGAACTTGGTATGACTAAGAATGAAAATCCATTGCAAGGGGCATTCATCATCGAGGAGTTGACGGATTTAGTCGAAGAGGCGGTGATGGCAGAGTTCGATAGGCTTACAGAGAGAGGAGGTGTATTAGGCGCAATGGAGACCATGTACCAAAGAGGCAAGATCCAGGAAGAAAGTCTTTACTATGAGACGCTCAAGCATAACGGAGATCTCCCTATCATAGGTGTCAATACTTACTTGTCCAAAGACGGATCGCCAACTGTCAGACCGGGCGAGGTGATTCGCGCCGAGAAAGAAGAAAAAGAAAACCAGATAAAAACACTCAACAATCTAAAGAAGGCCAATCCCGACCAGACGAAGAAAGCCCTGTCTGCTCTGCAAAAAGCAGCTGTTAATAATGAAAACACCTTTGCACAATTGATGGAAGTGTCAAAGGTCGCTTCACTAGGACAGATTACTCATGCTTTGTATGAGGTGGGTGGACAGTACCGCCGCAATATGTAGATAGGCAAATTGATTTTTTAATGTCGTTAGGGCATCACCCTCCTCCTGTCGTCGTCGGGTCGCTACGTTACAGGGCTCCCTGAACGGTCGGCCTCTACTCCACTATCGTTACGTAGAGTCTGGCTCCCTATGTCGCCACCCTTTCACATCGCTGATGCGATACATTGCAATGATCGCTTTGGGTCGATTGATGATGTAACGGTGATATGTATTTTCTTGAAAAGTGCTTTTGTGAAAAATAGTATCGAAAGTGTCATATTCATACTATATGAATGGTTACAACACGATAACTCAGATGTTTTAGTGAAATCAATAACCCTAATGTCTCACCTTTTCATAGTGCAATATAATTGGAAAGTCCAGGGTAAATCTTAATGTTATAAAATAGCTATGTGATATGCAAGAGGCGGATCACTTGAGTGGAAAAATTAAAAAGGAAGTAGAATAACTTGGAGCAGTGATTTGAAAAAAGGTGTATAAAAAAAGAAATGCCGGGATACCCCTATTCCCGGCATTCAACTCAAACTATGAAAACAAAAACTAAACCCTCTTTTATTAAGTAACGCTAACTTGCTTTGTTTATTTTATCTTGTTTTAGATTAAAACGAATAAATTAACGTCATAATATTATTTGTATATACAACGATATTTAATTTCTTTACATCGCTTATGTAACATTTATTTACCGTTGATGAGACAAATTTACATACATTGATTCTAAACTTCCAAATGTTTCATCGAAAAAAAAATATTTTTTTTCAATGTTTTTGACCTTTACAAAGCCATGACGTAAAATCTGTATGCGTAAGTGATTTTAAATCATGTAATTGTGCTCAAAAGTGCTAATTTTTTTCTTGATCCCGCCTTAAGAAAAAAAAACTCTATAAATATTCATAACAACTTAAGTGTAGGATAGTGTTTTTTCTACACTAAAATATTTGATAATCAACTAGATGGATATAATCATAATTTTGTAGGTGAGAATTCTTTTTTATTTCGAGTTGTTAATTATTGAGACTTTGTTAGTTTTGTGGATATGAGACAATGGGAATAATTATTTGCTAATGGTTCCAGTTGTAGCTATCCTATGTGGTGAAATTCATCAAGTAACTCATAACAACATCATTACTACATGTCAGTATTCGAATCTACTTTTGACAGAAATCGTATTTTTTTAGCTTCTTGTTTAGCTCTGACTGTGACTTCAATGACTTTTGCAATAAGAGCCAGATTGGAGACGGTATTTCAGATTGATTATGGTCTTACATCGCAGGATATTGGATTAGCATTTGGTCCTGCTTTTTGGGGGTTTACCTTAGCCATGGTAATTGGAGGGCCGTTGGTGGACCTTTTTGGTATGAAGCGCATTGTGAGTTTGGCCTTTATAGGTCATGCCATCGGTATTGTTCTGACTATTTTTGCATTTGATTTTTGGACGCTTTTTTGGGGTACACTTTTTATCGGCATTGGCAATGGTATGGTCGAGGCCGCCTTGAATCCACTTATTGCTACCCTGTATCCCGACCAGAAAACAAAAATGCTCAATCGGTTTCACGTATGGTTTCCCGGAGGGATAGTGATAGGTAGCCTTGCTGCTTACTTTTTGATAGATATTCTTGGTCTGCCCTGGCAGACGATGTTAATTGTACTGTTTTTACCTCTCATCATATATGGTATACTTTTCTTTAAGACCACTTTACCCAAGACGGAGCGCGTGGTAATGGGCGTCTCCTACAGTGGTATGTGGAAGTCCTTGCTCAAGCCCTTATTTTTATTCATGGCCTTATGTATGTTATTGACCGCAGCCACGGAGCTGGGTACAAATCAGAGGATAGAATCACTATTAACTGATACGGGCGTGTCTGCCATTCTAGTATTGGCATTTATAAATGGTATAATGGCCATTGGACGGCTATTTGCAGGTCCTGTAGTACACCGATTAAACACAACCGGTATGCTCTTGTTTTCTGCTGTTTTTTCATTTCTGGGATTGATCTGGCTAAGTTCGGCTAGTGGGTATACGACCTTTGCAGCAGCCGGGGTGTTTGCCATTGGCATTTGTTATTTTTGGCCGACCATGCTATCATTTGTGTCAGAGAACATTCCAGAAAGCGGGGCATTGGGCTTATCTGTGATGGGAGGACTAGGTATGTTCTCAGTGTCATTGGTACTGCCTATAATGGGCACATTCTTAGATGCCGACATGAGTGGTAGAGAAACATTGCGAATAATGTCTTATCTGCCTGCAGTTCTTATACTAGCTTTCGGTTTATTATTTCTTTTCAAGAAAAGGAGTAAACCCGCTGAAGTATGAGCAGCAATCCCATAGATAGACGCAGGATGCTTAAAGTATCAGCAGCCGGTATGTTGACGTTGTCGGCAGGTTTTACTTTGCCCGCTTGTCATGATGTAGAGCCTGTCCGGGGTAAGCAAGGCTACAGACATGCCGTCTGCAGGTGGACCTATGGCTTCTTATCACTGGAGCAGTTGTGCAAGGTAGCTCGTGAGGCCGGTATACACGCTATAGATTTGGTTGGTCCGGACGAATGGCAAGTCGTGAAAGACAATGGACTGGAAGTGTCCATGTGCAATGGTGCAGAGATCAGTTTGACAGAAGGATGGAATGATACTCAATATCACGAAACACTCGTTAGTAACTATACAGCATTGATCAATCAGGTAGCAGAGGCAGGCTATAAGAATATCATCTGTTTTAGTGGTAACCGCGGCAGTATCAGTGATGAAGAGGGTCTGGAGGCTTGTGTTTCTGGCCTGAATCAAATCATCGATCTTGCAGAAGAAAAGGGTGTAGTGTTGCAGATGGAGTTATTTAACAGTAAAGTAGATCATCCGGATTATATGTGTGATAATACAGCATGGGGCATTGAACTATGCAAGCGATTGGGCTCAGAAAGCTTTAAATTGCTTTATGATATTTACCACATGCAGATACAGGAAGGCGATATCATAAGAACCATACAGGATAATCACAGGCTCTTCGGTCACTATCATACTGCTGGTGTGCCTGGGAGACATGAAATAGAAGATGAACAAGAATTGAATTATAAGGCCATTATGAAAGCTATTGACGCTACAGGGTTTGAAGGCTATGTGGCACAAGAATTTATTCCAAGTGCTGAAGATGAGGCAAAGCGGATAAAGGCCTTGCATCGTGCGATTGATATATGCACATTATAGCTATTGTGGTCTAATGGTCATCAAAGACCTGTGGTTCAGATGGTGTGCTGAAGTAGGATATTCTGAGATGAAGTTTTTTTCGCATTATTGCATCAGCGATGTGAAAGGGTGGCGACGCAGGAGCCAGACTCTGCGCAGCATTGGCGAAGCAGAGGCCGACCGTTTAGGGAGCCCTGCAACGTAGCGACCCGATGACGACAGGAAGAGGGTGATGCCCAAGATAAAAGAAGCGAACTACAAGTAAAACAGGAAATATAGATCAAATTGAATTGTAAACGAATTTAACAACGAAAGAAGAATTAAATGGCAGATAACACATATGATGCTATAGTCATAGGATCGGGAATTGCAGGAGGATGGGCAGCTAAAGAACTGACCGAAAAGGGGTTGAAAACCATAATCCTGGAGAGAGGTAGAAATGTAAAGCACCGCGAGGATTACCCAAGTGAAAACAAGCACCCCTGGGAATTTCCTCATCGAGGAAGACGCACCCGGGAGATGCTTACGAATTATCCGGTACTGCGAAGAGATTATCCATTGAATGAGAAGAATCTTGACTTTTGGGTGAATGAAAAAGAAAGTCCTTATACAGAGGTGAAGCGCTTTGACTGGTATAGAGGTTATCAGGTAGGCGGTAGGTCGCTACTGTGGGGGAGGCAGTGTTATCGATTCAGCGATTATGATTTTAATGCTAATGCTGAAGAAGGTATCGCAACGGATTGGCCAATCAGATATAAGGACATTGCGCCCTGGTATAGCTATGTCGAGGAGTTTGCCGGCATCAGCGGCTCATATGAAAACTTACCACAGTTGCCGGACTCCGAATTCTTACCACCTATGGAGCTCAACTGTGTCGAAAAAGACGTAGCAGAGCGCATACGCAAGCATTACAAAGATAAGAGGCGAATGATCATCGGACGTGTCGCCAATCTCACGGCCCCAAAGAAGGGCAGGGTCAATTGCCAGTACAGAAATAAGTGTTGGCTAGGCTGTTCGTTTGGCGCATACTTTTCTACACAGTCAGCTACACTTCCAGCTGCTATGGAGACGGGTAATCTGACACTGAGGCCACACTCTATCGTCACCAGGTTGATTTATGATAAAGACACGAAAAGGGCAACAGGCGTGGAGATATTGGATGCAGAAACCAATCAGACCTATGAGTATCATGCAAAAGTCATATTTGTATGTGCGTCTACGCTCAATTCGACATGGATTTTGATGAATTCTGCTACCGATGTGTGGGAAGGCGGATTGGGCAGTAGTAGCGGTGAACTCGGGCATAACCTGATGGATCATCACTTCAAATGCGGTGCTCAGGGTCGGGCTGAAGGATACGAGGACAAATACTTCTTTGGCAATAGACCCAATGGTATATATATCCCAAGATTCACAAACCTATTTGGTGATAAACGCGACTATGTCAGGGGATTTGGCTATCAAGGCAGTGCCAGTCGAAATGACTGGAGTCGATTGATTGCCGAGGCCGGTATTGGTGAAAGCCTAAAAGAAGTCATGGCAGAACCCGGAGATTGGACAATGGGTATCATGGGCTTCGGTGAGATATTGCCTTACCATGACAACAAGATCACCCTCGACCACGATAATAAAGACAAATGGGGTCTACCTGTATTGGCAATCGATGCCGAGCTGAAAGAAAACGAGAAAAAGATGCGCATTGATATGATGGAAGAGGCAAAAGAAATGCTAGAAGCAGCCGGTATAAAGGATGTCAGCACCTATGAGTACGACTACGGTATGGGCATGGGTATACATGAAATGGGAACAGCCAGAATGGGCAGAGATCCCAAATCATCTGTGCTGAATGCTCATAATCAAGTCTGGGATGCGCCAAATGTCTATGTGACTGATGGTGCCTGCATGACATCAGCCTCAGCGGTAAATCCTTCACTGACTTATATGGCATTGACAGCAAGGGCCGTTGATCACGCTGTTTCTGAGCTGAACAAAAGAAATCTCTAAAGCATGAATAAATCGGCAAACAACGAGAAACAGAGCCTCACTTCACGTAGAGCATTTATTAAGCAAGCATCTATTGGTCTGGCCGGCTTTATGATTTTGCCCAGGCATGTGCTTGGTGGAAGGGGATTTGTAGCACCGAGTGATAGATTGTACATAGCTGGTATTGGTGTAGGTGGTATGGGATTTCAGGATTTAAAAAGAATAAGTGAAGATAAGAGGGTAGTCGTTGCTCATCTGTGTGATGTGGATGAGAGGCGTAGCAAGGATGCCAGATCGCTCTTTGAAGGTGCTGCTTTTCATAAGGATTGGCGGAGAATGATGGACACTGTCTCGTCTGACATAGACGCTGTCACCATATCTACTCCTGACCATAATCACGCAGTGCCGGCGCTAAGAGCAATGCAAGGCGGCAAGCATGTTTACGTTCAAAAGCCATTGACCAAAGATATCTATGAAGCAAGGGTACTCACCGAGGCGGCTCAAAAATACAATGTCGTGACTCAGATGGGTAACCAGGGTGCTTCGGGGGATGGTGTCAGAAGATTGCAAGAGTGGTATGATGCCGGCGTGATTGGCGAAGTAGATACCGTCTATTGCTGGACAGACCGACCTGTATGGCCTCAAGGTCAAGCCTGGCCAAGTGGGAAGTTTGAGGTTCCGAAAGCATTGGATTGGGACTTGTGGTTGGGTACAGCACCCTATAAAGATTATGTCGACGGGTTGGTTCCGTTTAATTGGCGAGGCTGGTGGGATTATGGGACCGGCGCATTAGGCGATATGGGCTGCCATTTGATAGAGGCGCCATTTACCGTTTTGGGACTTGATCGTGTAGATCGGGTCGAAGCTAGTGTCGGCAGTGTATATGTTGATGAGTTTAAGCGAGGATATCATCCCGAGGCATTTCCACCGTCATCTCATGTTACCATGCGTGTATCAAGGAAAGGCGACTCAGACAAACCTGTTACTGTACACTGGATGGACGGTGGGATCAGGCCGTCCAGACCTGAAGAACTCCTGCCATCAGAAACATTTGGCGATGGTGGCAATGGGGTGCTCTTCGAAGGAAGTAAGGGAAAAATGATGTGTGGCACTTATGGAGAGCGTCCACAATTGTTACCCACCTCTAAAGTAGATAATACACAGGAGACTATGGCACGTGTGAAAGATGGCGCTCAGGGCCACTATCTGCAATGGGTGGAGGCTTGCATGGCCGGTGAGGCAGATTATTTAAGTGCATCATTTGACAAGGCAGGACCTTTGACCGAGTTGCTGTTGATTGCTAATCTTGCCATAAAAGGGCATGACGTTCGCCTGTCACAACAAAACGGAAAAGGCTATGTCTATCCGGCACGTGACATCACTTTAGAATGGAGTCACAGCGATATGAAAGTCACTAATCTTGATGAAGTTAATGCTTTTGTCAAGCGCACATATAGAGAAGGATTTGAGCTAATTATTTAAAAGATATAAAATGGAACGCAGAGAAGCAGTAAAGTTAATTTCATTCATCATGGGGAGTGCTATGGTGGGAGGGTCAGCGATCATTCAGGGCTGTAGAACTTCCTCTCCATCGACGGGGCTTTTTTCAAAAGATCAAATTGCATTTTTGGATGAAGTGGCTGAGGTAATTATTCCTCGCACAGATACACCCGGTGCAAAAGACGCAGAGATGGGTGCTTTCTTAGCCTTGATGGTAGAAGATACGTATTCTGATAGAGACCAGGAAGTCTTCGTGGCAGGCATAAAGGATATCAATGATAGATCTATGGAGGCTTATGGCCTATCATTTCTCGATAGTAGCCCTGATCAGAGACACGATCTCCTAAGCTCACTCAATGAGCTACAGGAAAAGCACCACAAAGAAAAGGATGCCGGAGAGCCGGAGCATTATTTTAGAATGATGAAGGAGCTCACGCTATTGGGCTTTTTTACAAGTGAGGTCGGTGTCAAAGAGGTGAGAAGATATACGCCGGTAGCCGGCAAGTTTGAGCCTTGTATTGATTATAAGCCCGGTGATAGAGCCTGGGTGTATTGACCTTTAGTATTTTTGGTTTAAATTACACATACTTATGGATAAGCACAGAAGAAAGTTTATAAAACAGTCTACCTTAGTAGGCTCAGGAATCATCGCCGGTGGCTCCATGCTGTCACTGTTGTCTTGTGGTGAAGGGCAGGATAAGGTAGAAGAAGTAGACTTCGAATACCAGCCTTTTGGCATTCAATTGTGGTCGGTCAGAGACGATATGGCAAAAGATCCTAAAGGCACCTTGAAGAAGCTCGCAAGTTATGGTTATCAGCAGATAGAATCTTTTGATGGACCGGATGGAATATTCTGGGGGATGGAGCCCCGGGACTTCAGTGCTTATATTGAGGATCTTGGTATGAAGCTCATTGCGACCCATGCAAATATATTCGAAGACTTTGAAACAAAAGCAAAGCAAGCTTCCGAGGCGGGCATATTACACTTTATCTGTCCCTATATCGGTCAAAAAGATACCATAGATGAGTATATCGAAATGGCGGCTTTATTCAATGAGTATGGTGGCGTTTGCTTTGATCTTGGCATGTACTTTGGTTATCATAATCACGATTACTCATTCAAGCCTATAGATGGCAGGTATCCACAGGATATTCTCATGGAGTATTCTACGGATGATGTAGTATTTGAGATGGATTATTATTGGGTTCATACTGCTCAGCAAAGACCTATGCACTGGTTGCAAAAATATCTTTATAAATGGCATTTAGTCCACATTAAGGATAGGCTTGACTTACCTTTTACGGAGACGGATGCCTCTACATTGCTTGGAGAGGGAGTTATAGATTATGACCCATTATTTGAGCGCAGAGACCCCCTCGGTGTCAATTACCTCATCGTTGAACAAGAGCGATTCGATGGGGTCACTCCCATGGAAGCAGCCAGGCTCAATGCCCACTATATGAAGCATAAGCTAAGGGTCGATAAAGCGGAGATGTAATAATTTCTGTTTAATTCATTTTATCACTTTGGGCATCACCCTCCTCCTTTCGTCGTCGGGTCGCTACGTTGCAGGGCTCCCTAAACGGTCGGCCTCTGCTTCGCCAATGCTGCGCAGAGTCTGGCTCCTTCGTCGCCACCCTTTCACATCGCTGATGCAAAGAGGATATTAATTCTCATTTTGAATTCCCAATGCATAATCTGCATTAAACAAACTTAATTTTCCGCATTCAAGAACTGTCTTAGAACGTATTGTAAGATGCCACCGTGCTGATAGTAGGCTATCTCAATATCAGAGTCCAGTCTGGCTACGACGTCAAATATGACGACCTCTCCGCCTTCTTTTGTAGCTTTGACCTGGAGTGATTTCATCGGGGATAGACCATCTGTAATGTCCTGAATGGTGAAGGTCTCAGAACCGCTGAGCCCCAGAGAAATCGCACTATCTCCGTCTTTGAACTGAAGTGGCAGGACGCCCATGCCGACGAGATTACTCCTGTGAATACGCTCGTAGCTCTCTGCAATCACGGCTTTGATACCTAGTAAAAACGTACCTTTTGCTGCCCAGTCTCTGGATGAGCCACTACCGTATTCTTTGCCGGCGAGAACGATAAGTGGTGTGCCTTCTGACTTATACCGCTGTGCGGCATCGAATACAGTCATCTCTTCGCGACTCGGAATGTGCCGGGTAAAGCCCCCCTCCTTACTAACCAATTGGTTTTTAATCCTGACATTGCCAAATGTACCTCTGACCATGACTTCATCGTTACCCCTTCTTGATCCATAAGAGTTGAAATCCTTCTTGTCTACACCTCGCTCGATAAGGTACTTACCGGCTGATGAATCTGCGCTAAATGCACCTGCCGGTGAAATGTGGTCCGTCGTGACCGAGTCGCCTAGTAAAAGAAGGCAATGTGCATTTTCTATGTCTTTAAATGGCAGAGGGTCTGTAGGTAAGTCTTTGAAAAAAGGCGCCTCTTTGATATAGGTTGATTTGTCATCCCACTCATAATCTTTGGAAGTAGGCGTCTTCATAGATGCCCAAAGGTCGTCACCATCAAAGATCTCATTATAGTTTCTTTCATAGTCGTCTTTGGTTAGGACTTGCTTCATGATGCTCATGATCTCTTCCTGACTGGGCCATATATCTTTCATGTATACGGGTTTCATATTGGGATCGTAACCAATCGGGTCACTCTGCAGATCAATATCTACTCTACCGGCGAGTGCATAGACCACGACCAGCATGGGTGACATAAGGAAGTTCATCTTGACCTGAGGGTGGACTCTGGCTTCGAAGTTACGATTACCGGACAGGACTGACGCTACCACGAGGTCATTTTCGTCGACTGCTGTAGCAACATGTGCCGGCAGCGGTCCAGAATTACCTATGCAAGAGGTACAACCATACCCTACAACGTGAAACTTCTGCGCTTCGAGATCGGATAGTAGGCCGGAAGCTTCGAGGTAGTCTGTTACTACTTTCGACCCAGGGGCCAGACTGGTCTTGACCCAGGGCTTGACATTGAGACCTCGCTCTTTGGCTTTTTTGGCCACCAGGCCTGCACCTAGCATGACGCTAGGATTAGATGTGTTGGTGCAGCTTGTGATGGCAGCAATGACGACTGATCCATCACTTAGATTAAACTCTTCATGGCCGAGCTGAATATTGACAGTCTTGAGTCCACCTTCGTTTTTAGGCTCTATAGTTGCGGCTGCTGAACCAGAGGCGCTTGGCGGTTTGGCGTGTATTTGCATTTTTCCTCCACCTTCAGATAGCCATCGGTCTACTTCTCTTTTCTGAGGCATGATGTAGTCCCTACCAAATTCCTCTTTGAGTAAACTTTGGAATTTTTCATTGAATGACCTGAGCAAAATTTTGTCTTGTGGCCGCTTTGGCCCTGATACAGTTGGCTCTATGGTATTAATGTCAAGGTGTAAAACATTTGAATAATTGATTTTATCTTCATTTTCTCTCCATAGCATATTGGTCTTGCAATATTGTTCTACCAGATCTATCTGCTCCTGTGATCGATTTGTCCTTTCCATATAGTCAAGTGTCTGATGATCAATAGGGAAATAAGTCACGGTGCATCCAAACTCTGGTGACATATTGGAAATGGTCGCCCTGTCAGGAATAGATAAGTGATCCAGTCCATCGCCAAATACTTCCACAAACTTACCAACGACACCATGGCTACGAAGTAAATGTGTAATGGTCAAGACGAGATCTGTTGCCGTAGTACCTAATGGCATTTTACCGGTTAGCTTTAGACCGACCACCTGAGGTACTATGAAGTAAATAGGCTGGCCAAGCAATGCAGCTTCTGCTTCTATGCCACCGACACCCCATCCGACCACACCTATACCGTTGACCATTGGGGTATGCGAGTCTGTACCTACTAGCGTATCCGGGAAGACAAGTCCGTCTCTGGATATAACACCTTGTGCCAAATACTCTAGATTGATCTGATGACAAATCCCCATTCCCGGAGGAACGAC
The DNA here is from genome assembly GCA_007125435.1 of Saprospiraceae bacterium. Lineage (GTDB taxonomy): Bacteria > Bacteroidota > Bacteroidia > Chitinophagales > Saprospiraceae > SLDF01. The sequence continues at coordinate 3,443 of SLDF01000174.1, read as the reverse complement.
AGTAAAATTATCAAAGGCCTTTTGCGCCCACTTTAAAAATTGATATCGCTCACCATTTCTCTCGTATTCTACTTCTACATTCCTTTGGTAAGCATAGTTGGTGCCAAAGTAGTCAACTTGCACGGAGTGATCAATCACCAGGTCTACAGGAATCAAAGGATTAATCTTTTGAGCATCTTTCCCTTTTCTGACGGCTTCAGCTCTTAAGGAAGCTATATCAACTACAGCAGGTACCCCGGTAAAGTCCTGCATCAATACTCTCGCAGGCTTATAGGGTATGTCTTTGTCTGAAGCTTCCGGCCGCCAGTTGATTAGTGTCTGAATGTGCTCATCTGTTATTGAAAAATCATCATAATTACGAAGTGCATTTTCCAGTAATATACGTATGGAAAATGGGAGGTCTTCTACTTTGCCATGATCGTCTTGTAATTGTTTTAAGCTGTAGTATTTGAATGTTTTCTCCCCGCTCTCAAGGGTTTTGACTATGTTATACTTGTCGTTATTATTCATATTCTTTTTAAGAGTTAATTTTATCAATAAAAAGTAATATAATAAAAACTTATGTATTAATCAAGATGTTTGTACAGAGATAACAAAGTTTTAACTCGGACTTGGTAATAGTAATAGAGTTTCGTAGTGAGGGTTTAAATAGACGAAATCCTGTTGTACAATGCAGGTCAAAAACCTAATCGTGAATTTCAGATCCATGATTTTGACTTAACGAAAGAATAACGTTAACTAATAGGATTTGCAGTTTAATTCATGTACTTTTGTATCAAATTGTGTAATATTTCCTTTTGGACACGCACAAAATTTTCAATTACCATCAAGAGAGCTGATCGGATTAAATTATATGTATGACATTCAAAGGTGTTAGATTCCCCAAGAATAAAACAAACCAACGAGAGTTTATTAGTGAGTTAAAAAGTAGAGTAAATGATTACTTTACAGACAATCGTATTTCCAGGTATGCCAACTTCTCAATGATTTTTAAGACGATAGCTATGTTATCCTTCTATTTAGTACCATTTGCTGTGATACTTTTTGGAGGAATCGGAGCTGTATGGCTGCATATTCTATTATGGTGTATGATGGGTGTTGGAATGGCAGGTATCGGTTTATCTGTCATGCATGATGCCAATCATGGAACATATTCTAGAAAGCCATGGGTGAATAAATGGATAGGCTCAAGCATGTACCTGTTGGGTGGTAATCCCACCAGTTGGCGTATTCAGCACAATGTACTTCATCATTCTTTTACAAATATCGAGGGGTTGGATGAAGATATTTCACCCGTCGGGTTACTGCGATTCTCGCCACACAAACCTTTGCTGCCGATTCATAAATATCAACATTGGTACGCCTGGCCACTTTATGGACTGATGACTATGATGTGGGTATTGACTAAAGATTTTAAACAGGTAAAGAGATATGGACAGCTAAAACTGACTCAGACACAAGGTAAAACGTATAAAAGCCATCTGGTAGACGTTATCTTTTCTAAAGTTTTCTACTATCTAATTATTTTGGTATTACCTATTATATTGGCGCCTATAGCATGGTATTGGGTGATCCTTGGGTTTGTATGTATGCACTTTATTGGTGGCTTTATTCTGACGTGTGTATTTCAGCCGGCTCATGTTGTTCCATTTACTTCTTTCCCGCTGCCAGATGACAAGGGAAGCATGGAGAATAGCTTTGCTATTCACGAATTGTCAACTACCTCAAATTTTGCACCGAAAAATAAATGGCTTTCCTGGTTCGTAGGAGGACTAAATTACCAGATAGAGCATCACCTATTTCCAAATGTATGTCACGTTCATTATGCTAAAATCTCAAAAATAGTTAAGGAAACAGCCAAAGAATATGATTTACCCTATTACAGTTTACCGTCTTTTCGGTCTGCTCTGGCGGCTCATTTCACGATGCTGAGACAGTTAGGTGATCCTCGGTATGCTGTGCAGGAGATTTAAGTGTTTTTTACAGATGCGCCGCATCAGCGATGTGAAAGGGTGGCGACATAAGGAGCCAGACTCTATGCAACGATAGTGGAGTAGAGGCCGACCGTTCAGGGAGCCCTGTAACGTAGCGACCCGAGGACGTCAGGACGAGGGTGATGCCTAAAGCGACAAAATGAAATATACTATTTATTGTAGTGATGAGATATTAAACCACTGCACCATCAAATGGAAGAGAGCGCAGCAAAACTACCATATACCTTACTTATGGTCTCCTTGATAATAAGCATACCAGGCAGCGCCTATGCATCCGGCATTGTTTTCTAATTCGGCAGGTACAACGGGTGTGTTGATTTGCGTGAAAGCTTCGAATTTGTCAAACTTCTTGCAGACCCCGCCACCGAGGACAATCATTTCCGGGTGAAACAATCGCTCCAAAAGTAATAGATACTCTCTCAGTCTCTTTCCCCATGCTACCCAGCTGAGGGCGTATTTTTTGCGAGCGAGATTCGATACTCTGACTTCTGCTATACCGCCCCTTAATGGTAGAAAGCCAAGCTCAGAGTTTTTGAGCAGTTTTTTCTCATGTAAGATACCTGACCCGACACCTGTACCCAGGGTGATCATGATCACTGTGCCATTACAGTCTTTTGCTGCGCCAAAGTTGACCTCGGCCACTCCGGCTATATCTGCGTCATTAATGACGGTGAATGGTAAGCCGGTTTTTTTTTGTAGTAATACATCAAGCTGCATCCCTATCCATGATGGATCGAGATTAGTAGCTGTTATCACTTTACCACTTTTTAAGACCGAAGGGAACCCGCAGCCTACTATACCCTCATATCCAAAGGTATCAATCAGCTGGCATATGGTATCTGATATGGCATCAGGAGTTGCAGGCTGAGGTGTTGCGATTTTTATCTTCTCGGTAAGCATGAGTCCAGTCTCTACATCGACTATCGCTCCTTTGATTCCTGTACCACCGACATCAATACCCAGTATAGCTTTTTGATCCATTTGACTTCTATTTCATTTATGTGTAGATGTGGAGGGAATATACCTTTATTTTATGACAATTACTTTAAATTTGACATCCTCTCTAGGCCTATCTGAGCGATTGGTATCCACAGCAGCTATTTTATCTATCACCTCCATGCCCTCTATGACCTGACCAAATACGGTATACTCATGATCAAGGAATGGTGTTCCTCCCCATTCATTGTATTGTTTGCGCTGATCGCGTGAGTATCGCTTGCCTTTTTGTGCTTCCGTTGTGTCTAGCATACGGTCAGTGACTGGCCGCCCGTGTACGATGTAAAATTGTGAGCCTGAGGATTTTTTCTCCGGATTCATATTGTCACCCATCCTGGCAGCTGCGAGCGCACCCTTGACATGTACCCACTGGTCCGTCATCTCTGCCTCGATGGTATAGCCAGGACCTCCTGTGCCCAGTCTTGCATCTTCATCCGCATCGCGGCTCTGGGG
>SLDF01000140.1 GCA_007125435.1 Saprospiraceae bacterium | reverse complement strand
GCATCAGTAACCATACCAATGTCCAGAAGCCCTGAAGACCATTCTGATGTTGCATTCGTAAATTTGCCATTATTGTTTTTGAGCAAGTAACTTTTAGGTGTTAAAGGATAAGCCCCAGGTGTAGATCTGCCCCCCACAAAAAGATCCAGTTGACCATCCCCATCAATATCAGCTGCGACGACACAGCTACCACTTGTTGTGATTTTGGGTAGCGATTCGGAGCTTTTGCTATAGTTACCCTGTCCGTCATTGAGATATAGCCTGTCAATATACGATGTGGAATTGGCTTGATACTCATTACCACCGCTGACTACATATAGGTCGAGATGACCATTGCCATTAGCGTCAAAGAATAGCGCATCGACGTCTTCATGAATACTATCGCGAGCAATCTCAGGTTGTCTTAAGAATTTGAATTGACCATCAGCATGCTGAATAAACATTTGTCCTTTCAAACCGGCTGAGCCACCAATAAATATATCATCTAGCCCATCGCCATTGATATCGCCAACTGCCATTGCCGGCCCTTCTTGTGAAAGCATACGATACAATAATGGCTCACGCTTAAAGTCTATGTATAGATTTTCTGTATGAGATAATGGCTTATTGCTAATCACGTCCTGGGGCGTAAAATATCTGTTCTGTGGCTGTGGCAACTTGAATACCTTTCCTGATTTCTCTTTGATTATCGTATTACTACTATTGATGGTGATATCGGTTTCAATTTGAACTGTACCGTCAGGCCATACGACTTCGACTTTATCGATGGATTGATCACCACCAATACCAAAGTGAATGAGGGGCTCTACACTGGACAAGTATCCTCTCGTCGGGTAAAAATCGATATGCTGAAAACCATCTGAGCTAAAAAGTCTAATTTGTGATCCATATACTGTAGCTCCATCAGGGTCGACTAAATCAAATCGGACATAATTATTCTTTCTTGATTGGGCACCCTTATTGGCAAAAACAAAAGCTTCATCGCCAATATTACTGACTACCAGATCCAGATAACCATCATTATTAAGGTCGGCATAGGCTGCACCACCTGAGTACGAAGGAGGCCCGACTCCCCAAATCTTTGACACATCTGAGAAAGTCAGGCTTCGATTGTTCATAAATAGATGGTTGAAAGTCTTTTTTTCCGGTACATGATCCATCCACTCTGTCATGGTCAGCTTCTGATCTAGAAACAGCTTCTTAAGTGAGTCACCTTGGTAAGTTGTATAGTCAATATTGGAGACTTCACGGCGGTATCCATTAGAGACAAAGATGTCTTTCCACCCACTATTGTCCAGGTCAGCAAATAAAGTCGACCAACTCCAGTCCGTAGCAGCTACCCCTGCCATAAAAGCTATCTCACTAAAAAAGCCGTTACAATTATTGAGCTGTAATACGTTTCTTGTGAACTGAGGCTTTATTCCTACCCTCAACATTTGTAAGTACTTATCATAGCTCTGATCAGACCCTAGCATCTTTCGTCTGTAATCATCAGGAGGTAGCATATCCAATACCATCAAATCCGGACAGCCATCATTGTTGAAGTCACCATAATCAGACCCCATTGATGAAAAAGAAGTGAGTGTCATAAAGTCCGAAAAACGCTCTGTAAATGTATTATCCCCATTGTTGATGTACAGATAATCAGATTTGACATAGTCATTGCAGACATAGATGTCTAAGTGTGCATCGCCATTAAAATCTGCAACTACTGCCGATAGCCCAAATGCCTCATTTACAATACCTGCCTCCTTGCTGATGTCTCTAAAATAACCATTGTCATTTAGGAATAATTTATCAGATGTATAGGTCAAATCGTCAGATAGAGCAATCTCATACTCACCTTTCTCATTGCGCCTTGCATTCAAGACATTGCTTTCCTGTGAGTTAAGTAAGTGATTCAATAAGTACATGTCTAAGTCCCCATCTCCATCAATATCAATAAAATAGGCTTGAGTAGAAAAAGACGGATCATCAAGTCCATACTCCGCAGCTGACTCCGTAAATGTCAAATCGCCATTATTTATGTACAAAAGGTTTTTTCGGTATTCAGGCTGCATTGGTGAAGACTTACAAACATATATATCTAAGTATCCATCATTATTGATGTCTACCATAGTGACACCTGTCTTAAAGCCCATGCCCCCATCTGTATTTGATGGACCTGTTATATCTTTAAACTTGAAATCACCTAGATTGAGGTACAGCTTATTGGGTACGAGATTGCCGGAAAAATATATGTCAGGAAGGCCATCATTATTGATATCGCCTATAGCTACGCCTCCGCCATTGTATATATAGGCATAGGAGTAATAATTGAGATTGTCTGTCTCTACTATATTATTGACAAAATCAATCCCTGTTTCGTCCGAAGTAAGAAGATCAAATAAGGCTTGTTCTTTTGACAAGTCAATGTCCTCTGCGCCATAATCCAGACCACCAATGACTTCCAATTCGTAGTCCTTAGATTGCCCACATGACAATAGCAAAATAAGTCCAAGTCCTGTAAATAGATGTAGAAATTTGATTTTTAGAGGAGTGGCGTAAGAATCGTACTGTTTCATCATTAGTTTTTATCCATCAGCTTATCTAATATGTATCTGCCAATAAACCTACCCTGTTTATTGCCTTCTGTGATGCCTTCCATGTAGTGGATACCACCATAGAATCTGCTCATACTGACTTCCCAGGCAGCATCGTGAAAGGAGTCAAATGACCTTTCATTCATCTCGAATAGCAACTGAGTATTGTCCGTAAATGCATAATCTTCTCCAAACAGTTCTGTTAACACTTCTGCTGCCGATGCCGATAATACACTGTGTCCACTTGTATACTCTGGAAAAGGAGGAGTCTGAATTAAAGAGGTCCAGAAAGGATCCACATATTCTTGAATATAGGTAACAGGTCGAACTAAATCTGTTGTAAACTTTTCGTGCCAACAAGATATTATACCGTCAAACATCGCAATACTGACCAAAGTATATGCCTTAGATGACATATGAGGCTTAGTTCCCTCTTTTTTGCATATTTGGCTGACAATATTCAACCAATGGCCGGGAGGTGCATACTTGTGAATTTTAGTCATTAAATGTCCGGTATGTTCGGTAATATTTGGATTATCATCCCAAAACCAGGCAATCTCTTCTTTCAAGGTGTCGATGGTCTTTGATTCTTCATATACTTTCATTACCATGGTGTAAAAGTCACTCCCCTTTTCAGTGCTGTAAGCAGGTGGTGGTGGAGCATCATAGAAGTCAGCCGATTCAATAATCAAGGGTCTCATAAAAGGCCAATTAGGCTCTAGCGCTGCCATATAATCAGGTGGTGTTTCTATCCACTTTCCGGGTGTAATAGTACTTGTATAACGATCAAATGTCCTTGTTTCTATATAATTATCCCCTTTTATCCATTCCCCTAGATGCGCCGATAATTCCATAGCATAGGCTCTACTTGCTGATATTCTTTTATTGGAGTATCCACCTTCACGAGCTTTCGTGACAAGAGAATCTGCTAATGATTGCAAATAGTGCTCTGAGAAAACAACCTGCTTAGCCACTTCACAAAAAGTAAGCAAACCCGTAAATAACGGGTCAATTTCTTCTGGATCGTAAGTAGGGATAGTGCCCAGCTCGTTTAATCTGCTTGTCAAACCGGGCATTTCATCTCCAAAAGCTTGCTGAAGAACTAAATACTGTCCTATGTGTGGATATACATATACACGCGAGGCCTGCGGTGGATTAAAGTTATCCCTCATGACAACCCTGAGCAACCTGGTATTGGCATGAATGACATCATCTAAACCAAAAACACTGCCCGACTCCACACCAGATTTACATCCGGAAAACAAGATCGAACCAAACAAAAGCAGACCTAATATATACCTTAACATACACTTAACAAATTGTTAGGCAAATATAAAGATTAAGTTACACGTTCTGAAACTTGGTGCTATATATTTATACTAAGGGTGATAACCTAAGCAAAAATCAGACTTAATCATATAAATGAAAATTAAAATATATCAGTCATTTGTATCACAAATAAAAATTTAGGCAGGGCCATACAAAAAAGTGCTTTGTTAAAACAGATAGGAATTATCTGCAATAACAAAGCACTTAATGGCCTAACTTCATTACTTCCGAATTGGCAGGAACTATCTTTTTTAGGCTTAATTGAACAATGCCATACTTTTCTTGATGAATGCAGACAGTTCCTTACCCTTGAGCATACCTTGATCAAGTCTGGCAAGATCATACAGATGCTTTATGGTGTCGTCTCTACCGCTTTCATCCTTTAGGATTTTATCGCTCACTATAGGGTGATTGGCGTTGACTATGACGTTAAACATTTCAGGAAAGTCTCCCATTTGCTGCCCTTGAAGCATTTGCATTTCTTTCATTCGCCTCATGAATTCCGGTCTGGTGATCACCACTGGCGGCTCATCCGGCGACAGTGGCTTCAGTTCCACAGTGGCTGACTTTTGATCGATGGCTGATTCGAAGTACGTCTTTACTTTGTTTTGTTCATCCTCTGACAGTACAGACTCTTTTTTCTCATCTTTTTGCACGAGATTGTCGGTAGTCTCGCTATCTACCCTCACGAACACAAATTCATTGGCTTTATATTCAAGGTGTTGCATATAATGCGCATCCAAAACAGCATCCATTTTAAGCACATCATATGACCTGGCCTTTGCAGCTTCTATCGCCGAATACTGACCATCTTCGTCAGTCGTATAGATGCATACCAGTTTATCGTGTTTATCTTTTTGTAGATCTTTGATCTTCTCCTTATACTCTTCGATCGTAAAGAACTCCCCGTCTAGATTTTCAAATAAAGTGTACTTCTGAGCCTTCTCGTGAAACTTCTCCTCAGACATCATACCATATTTTACAAATACGCCAATGTCTTTCCACTTTTGCTGAAAGGCCTCTCTGTCTTTTCTAAACAAGTCCTTGAGTGCATCTGCCACCTTCTTAGTGATGTAGCCGGTTATCTTCTTCACATTAGAGTCTGCTTGTAGGGAACTTCTGGATACATTAAGTGGTATATCAGGTGAATCGATGACACCGTGCAGCAATGTCAAAAATTCCGGCACAATGTCTTTTACATTATCCGTCACGTACACCTGATTAGAGTACAGTTGTATTTTATTCTTCTGGACCTCCATTGTGTTGCCTATCTTAGGGAAGTACATGACTCCCGTTAGGTTAAATGGATAGTCTATATTCAGGTGTATCCAGAATAAAGGCTCTGGTGAATAAGGATACAACTCCTGATAAAAATTCTTATAATCCTCATCCGTCAACTCAGAAGGCTGCTTTCTCCATATTGGATCCGTATTGTTAATAAAATTATCAACCTCTTCTTTTATTTCTTTCTTGTCATCACCTTCACCTTCAGTCCTTGTAACGGTCTTTGTACCAAATCGAATAGGCACCGGCAAAAACTTACAATACGTCTCCAAGAGTTGCTCTATCCGACTCTTCTCCAGATATTCTGTTGCATCATCTGATATGTGCAATATGACGTCAGTACCTCTATCCGTCTTGTCATTCTTCTTGATGGAGTAAGAAGGTTCGCCTTCACATATCCACGTCGTCCCCTCGGCACCTTCTTGCCAGCTCAGTGTCTTGACCTCTACCTTCGAAGCCACCATAAAAGCGGAGTAAAAACCAAGGCCGAAATGACCTATAATATTAGCTTCATCTTTATATTTTTCCAAGAATTCTGCAGCTGAGGAAAAGGCCACCTGGTTCAGGTATTTTTTCACCTCATCTGTGGTCATACCGATACCTCTATCTCTGATGGTCAACGTCTTTGCATCCTTATCTAACAAGATATCAATGACCAACTCACCCATCTCTCCCTTAAACTCGCCCTTGGCAGACAATGTCTTCAGCTTATTGGTTGCATCAATCGCATTTGATATCAATTCCCTTAAAAAGATTTCCTGATCTGAATACAAAAACTGCTTGATGATCGGAAATATGTTTTCAGTCTGTACAGAAATTTTTCCTTTAGCCATATGGTCGATTATATTTTAATGTAAACGAATTTGATTTTTCCATTCCATCGAACCCATAATCCAATAGAACAGACACACACCAAACACCACGCAAACAAAGTGCCATGCCTCCCATTATGCCATATTGACAGTATCATATAGCACCCAAAGATCAATTTGTCAGATAGTCTTTACATTTCTCACCACTGTTTCCTGAATATGTCTTTGATAAAGTATGGTGTTTTGGGCGTGTCCCCTTGCTACCGCGCGGGGCCGGGCTATCCGCTTGTATTCACAGGTCTAGCATAGGGTGTCGTAGTAGATGCGAGCGGCTTCTTGCCAGTCGCCATCACATCTACACTCCACCAACTATGCCAGACCTGCTCATATCGCTGCTATCCCTCACGCG
>SLDF01000197.1 GCA_007125435.1 Saprospiraceae bacterium | reverse complement strand
GGCTATGCGCGTATTTAGTTTCTTCGATCTCACTCAAAATAGCTACGACTTAAACCATACGACGACTATTTTCAGACTCATCAGGGCTCGCTGTTCGCTCGGTCCTACGGACTCACTCGCATACGCTCGTGACCCGCTCCGCATCGCTGATGCATAACCAGAGAAAACGCAATCATTGGATGCACGTCTCATAATATAACAACATTACAATATATCCTGCGATGAAAATTAAGGTAAAGTCGGCATAGCCATCTATCAAAGATATATTGCATACACTTTGTCATAATTTATAGATGAACAAATAAGCATATCAGCAAAGCAACTAAGGAGAATGTCTAAAAAGTTTTCTACATTTACAAAGAAAAAAATGCAGTGAGCAATAGTTTTACAGAATTTCCAATAGTCATGTTGAGTATGTCCAGATGGGATGGTGATTTCTCCTCTGCTTCCTGGTCTTTGGCCCAAACATTTTCTGAAGATCAGGTCGTCTACTATGTGGACTATCCTTTCACCATCATAGATGTGATAAGAGAATGGTCTACCCCGACTGTAAAAAAAAGGAGACAATCTCTCATTAGAGGACGATCTAAATGTCATCACATTCCGGGCCAACATAAAAATTTAAAATTCATCACCCCTGCACCTATGTTGCCTATCAATTGGCTTCCACCGGATAGCATGCTATACAGGTGGCTATCGAGGTTCAATAATCTCATACTGTTCAGAGCCATTAAGAAGGCTTTGAAAAACGATGGCCATGCTGCATGTATTTTATTCAATTCCTTTAATCCACTTTATGGCTACTACAAGCCTAAGAATCTGGATATAAGATTATTCATTTACCAATCCAGGGACAACATCAATGCCCTGGAGTATTACCTAAAAAAGCATGGATCTCAATTAGAAATAGAGGCCATCAGAGCAGCTGATATTAGCTACGCCACTTCTAAGCAATTGCAAAAAGATTTAACCGATAGGTCGGGCAAGCAAGTAGAGTTTCTTCCAAATGCAGCCGATATTCCCTTGTTTGAGACGGCAAGGACGGAGACATTACCCTCTCCCGATGACATATCACATGTCAAAGGCCCAATCATAGGATACACCGGTAATATTTGCCAGAGATTAGATTATGACTTGATAAAGTATGTCATCTCTGCACATCCTGATAAATCATACGTATTTGTAGGACCTAAAAACTTCTATCAACATACAGATATAGACCTTGACAGTATACCAAACCTATATTTTACAGGCGCTAAAAACATCAAAGCATTACCTGCTTACTTGCGCAGATTCGATGTACTTTTACTACCGTTTAAGTGCAATGAATTGACGAGCCGTATTTATCCCCTAAAGATAAATGAGTATTTGGCATCAGGCAAGCCTGTGATATCTACTAATTTCTCAAGGGATATACAGTCTTTCGAAGAAGTGGTATACATAGCTCTGGACAAAGAAGCATTTTCAAAAGCCGTGCAAAATGCACTCGACGAAGATCGAGAAGACATGAGAATACATAGACATCAGGTATCCACCGAAAACAGTTGGAAAAAAAGAGTCGAGATGATTAGAAAACAATGTAAATCACTGCTATCAAAATGAAAACACTATTTTTTATTACGCTATTCTTAGTCTTCTATACCTATATCGGATACGCCATACTCATCACTATTTTGAATGGCATAAAAAAGATGCTTCGCCCCCTAAAGATTTATTCAAAAGATCCGGAACACAGTATAACATTGATAGTGCCTTGCTACAACGAAGGTGACTTCATGGAAGAGAAATTAAAAAACACGCTTCAATTAAAGTACCCAAAGGAATTGCTGGAAATCATCTTTATAACAGATGGTACGGACGATCATTCACTTGATATTGTAAAAAATTACACCGATCAACTCATATGGATGCACAGTGATGAGCGCAAAGGGAAAGCAGCCGCTATGAACCGTGCTGTTGATCATGCAAAACACGATATTTTAGTATTCTGTGACGCTAATACGTATATCAATAAAGATGCATTGTATGAGATATCTGCACCTTACAAAAATCCAAAAGTAGGTGCAGTATCAGGAGAGAAAAGAATCATCCAAAAGGATAAAGATCATACAAGTAGCGCCGGTGAGGGCTTATACTGGAAGTACGAGTCCTGGTTAAAAAGGATGGATAGTGAGTTCTCAACACTAGTAGGTGCGGCAGGAGAGCTCATGTCCTATCGCAAAGCTTATTACAACCATATTCCCGAAGATAGCATCCTCGATGATTTCATGGCATCAATGGACATGGCTATGAAAGGTTACAAGGTCGTATACACACCAAAAGCCTATGCTATGGAGACAGCTTCAGCAAATATAGCTGAAGAATGGAAAAGAAAAGTCCGAATAGCGGCAGGTGGATGGCAGTCCATGACCAGATTATGGAAGGCACTCATACCGATACCTAATCCAATATTGACTTTCATGTATTTATCTCATAGGGCTTTTCGTTGGTCTGTGGCACCTATTGGTCTTGTTCTGCTTTTGTTATTAAATCTGCCTCTAGCCATCATCCAGCCAGCACCTTTTGTCTATTTGCTAATTGGCCAAATACTTTTTTACTTAATAGCAGCTTACGGCTATGCCCAGGATAAGAAAGGTAAAAAAAGCAAAGTGGCATACATCCCATATTATTTTACCTTCATGAATGTTGCGGTATTAGCAGGTATTATTAGATTCTTTAAAGGGCAGCAGAAGGCAACATGGGAGCGAGCAAAACGCGCATAGCTTTTCAAGGTTATGCGTCTATCAGGCAATTCAGGTAATTGGCGAATTGATATATTAAGTTACCCAAAAAACAGATCACTCATCAATCGAACCAGGAGGGTGTCTCAATTACTATGGTATCATCTTCACCTAAGTTAACACAGTAGGTAAAGTTAGGATTGATTGCAAAGCCCCCGTGTTGTCCATATTTATCACAAGCTATAAAGCCAACCTGCATATCCTTACCTGATTCCGGGTATTTTACTACAATGCGCCTGATGGCTTCTTTGCATGCCTCTTCAGGTGAATATCCATGCCTCATGCACTCCACTATGACATGAGCTCCACAAATTTTAGCCATCTCCTCTCCCAGGCCTGATCCAGTAGCGGCGCCTACTTCATTATCTACAAACAAGCCTGAGCCGATAATGGGCGAATCCCCCACTCTACCGGGGTGCTTGAACCCTAAGCCGGATGTAGAACAGCCACCTGATATCATTCCGTTTTTATCAATAGCGAGCATACCTATTGTGTCATGCTGACTCTCTATCCTTCTCAATATCTCACGAGGTGTAATCATAGGATCATACTCCCCCTCTTCAAGCCAGCTCTCCCATGCTTCTTTAGCTTGATCTGAAAGAAGGTTTTCTTTTTCAAAACCGTGATCCAATGCAAATTGAAGGGCGCCTGCACCTACTATATAGACGTGAGGTGATTGTTCCATGACTTTTCGTGCAACTGATATAGGGTGTTTGATATGTTCTAAGCACATCACACTGCCTGCATTACCATAGGCATCCATGATACAAGCATCTAATGTTACATTACCACTTTTATCGGGTAAGCCACCATAACCGACACTCATATCATCCGGGTCAGACTCAGGTATCCATATGGCGCTTTCCAGAGCGTCTAATATATTGTCACCTTTGAGCAATCTGTCATGTGCATGATTATTGGCTACGGTATTCGGTGACCATGTGCACATGGTGAGTGGAAGTATTCCTCTGCTTTTCTTGTCACTTGCAGTGGATTTGCAAGAACCTAAAAAACCTGTACCGCCCAGAAGACTCGCCATTAGACCGGTCTTAATAAATCCCCTTCTTTTTATCATTCAAAGTCGTATGTTGTCCTATTTAATTCTTCGTAATTTACTCATTCCAGTATCCACGCATCCCAGTCAAAAAACTGTTTGGCTTCTGATAGTGCGGCGTTTACATTACCGCATGAAACTCTATAACCTATTCTGGTCAATCCCGCAGGCGACTGGCCTACATAAATATTGTACCCTTTAGAGAGGACTCTATCTCTCATTTGGTTAGCATATTGTTCAGTGGCAAACGAACCTACAATGATGACGCAGTCATCGTTATTCTCAATAGCAGGTTGGTTATCTATATCTGTATTCTGGGGTCCTTCTTCCCATTGCGTTTCAGCTTCAGTTCTTTCCATAGTCATCTCTGTTTCAGGTTCATCTGAGGATGTATCACCGTTATCATTGGAGGAAGTGGTCGGCAACTCATTGTGCTCTTGAGGTATAGCTTTAGGCTCTTCCTCAAAAGGGATACTCGTATCTTTAGGTGTTGAGGTTTCAGGTGTAGTATCATCTACAATCTGACCTTCAGGTAAATCTGATAAAACGATATTTATGACCGGTTCAGCTTGGTCTGCAGTCAAAGAAAAGCTGTAGACACCCATTTCCCCGGCACCCTCAAGGTCAGAATCAAAGGATTCAATCCTCCAGTCTCCGGGAAGCTGTACAGCCGGCGGCGCTTCACCAATATCTCCCCTTATAGTATTTATTTGAAGAAGGTAGTCACTTTTCGTTGTAAGCCCATCAATGGTGTAAGAGCCATCCTCACTCACCGGAACAGAACCAATAACTTTAGTTTGTACCGGATCAATGATATTGATTCTCAATAGCCTATCATCAATAGCGTTTTTGCTTTGATTGGATAAAGACTTCATATATAACTGGCCAGATATCGCCATATTCTCTGCAAATGAAAGCCCAATAAGAAAGCCATCACCTTTTTGCATATTTCTCATGAGTGGCCATTTTCCTCTATAGCCATCTTCTCTGGTATCCCGCTTCAGAAAAATCCTAAACGTCAACTCTGTAGTATTCTGAATGAAGACTTCGACTGAGCCACATGCTGCTCCTGAACCGCATAAGGCACCATATTGATCTGCTGTATTAAATATCCTATCAGAACTCACACCGAGTTCGTCAGATCCGGATAACTTTTTTAATGACCCATCTCTGTTTTGCAATTCTAATTCAACAGAAAAGCCACGAACGATATTTTCAACAATCACAGTACCTCCAAGACCTACAACCTGAAGTATAGGATTGGAAATAGGTCTATTAAAAGTCATGACTAAATCGCCAAGGTATTCTTTCTCGTTAATTCTGGGCCTTTTGTTCTTAGAGTATTGCTTGACTGAGGCAAACATCCAAAAGCCGTAATGACTTGAGGTCAATATATCGTCAGCCTCTTCAGACTTATTAGTGAATAATTTGGAAATTGGGCGCCCGAGGTTTTTCATTGGCTGAAAGACCATTTCGGATTTAGGCCATTTGACCGTCTCACGAGCTGAGCTACCAAACGTAATAACCTGCTCTACACCGTCGGCCTCTACTTGCATGTTTTTTAGTGTAAACTCCACCTGGGTTGAGACATCAGAAGGTGCATACTGATTATATCCTACTCTCTTGAAAAAGGTAACTGACGGTGCATTGTTAGCCGGGCCTTGAGCTATGGCACCTTTATAACTATCCTCCACTAAGTAAAGTTGAGCCTGAATGGGCTGAACATTAAGCAAAGAGAATGAGATAAAAATCAAGAGAAATAAACCTAAAAAATGATAACGCGATTGACTCAAAATGCGATCAATAAAGAAAAACATAAATATGATCTTTTACATATATTAATTATGCATGGATAAATGTGAAAAACATCTTCCAGGGCTGCAACCATCAAGACTGAAATTAAACAAGGTTGTAATAATCTGATAGGTCTTACCACTTGTAAAGATAGTCAAATTTTTAAAATGGCGAATTTAAAAGTATATTATGCAATAGACATCTCGTAAACCCTTCCAAGCAATAGAAATCAATACAGAATTATGGACTTAAAATATGTAAAATGTATAACGCTTTTGCGTGTACTTCCCTGTGCTCACCTTTAATTCGCTGCGCTCATGTTTAACTCGTTTCACTCCCGTTTAACTCGCTACGCTCGCGTTTACAGCAAAGCTTCAACTGGAGGTTTTTAGGCATTTTTTTTATCAGGAGCTTTCATATAAATAGAACTTGAAAGTCTACAGCCTACATTAAGCCTAAACAGCGGAGAGCACGGAGTGCTTGTAGCGTAAACAGCAAACGGAGGCGATAGCCGACCGTTTGCCTAAACAGCGAAGCGTAAACTTCTAATTCGCTTCCGCTCACGTTTAATTCGCTGCGCTCATGTTTAACTCGTTTCACTCCCGTTTAACTCGCTATCGCTCGCGTTTATAGCAGAGCTTCAATTGGAGGTTTTTCAGCAATTTTATGGTCAGGAAATTTCATACAAATATGACTTGAAAGATATCAGTCATCTTCAAGCATAAACAGCGAAGTGGACGAAGTCCACAAAGCGTAAACAGCAAACGGAGGCGATAGCCGACCGTTTGCCTAAACAGCGAAGCGTAAACTT
>SLDF01000325.1 GCA_007125435.1 Saprospiraceae bacterium | reverse complement strand
TTACGCTTCGCTGTTTAGGCAAACGGTCGGCTATCGCCTCCGTTTGCTGTTTACGCTACGAGCACTCCGTGCTCTCCGCTGTTTAGGCTTGAAGTAGGCTGAAGACTTTCAAGTTCTATTTACTCAATCCAATCTGATTAAAAGCTACTGAAAAATCCGAAACAGAAGCTCTGCTATAAACGCGAGCGAAGCGAGTTAAACGTGAGCAAAGCAAACCGATTAACTTCAAAATAAAAAAAGATCAGTACCCCCAAGCACTAACGGTGCGCTATCAAAACTTTAAGAGCGCAAATTAACTACAATAAGGCCAATTACCTGAAAAACAAAACCAAACAACCCACAAGTCCAATAATCATGGCCATGCCTAAATCCTATAAATCACGGATCAGACAATTAATAGCACCGTTCTGTCACAGTTACGCAAATAAGGGAGGGGTGCTGGTTAGATAATGCAAATTGTCTATTTATTCCCTTGGCTATAGCTATTACTATGTCGAACACAGTGTTGATGCGATGTTGGGTATACCTAAAAAAACCATGAATGTTGGCAGAGCTTAAACGAGACAAAAAAAATTTAAAAAACATTTCATGCCATATAATAATTTACACACTCTTTGCATTATAATATTGTCACCTATCAAAATTTTATTCTATAGACCAAATCTACTTCACTTTAAGTAACACTTTATCAGAAGAACTACACCTGGTCATTTTCTTTAATATGTAAGTGTGGTTTTTATTAAAGTTTATTTTCTTGGCATTAACTAACTATTAACACTGGCTAATTTTTGAGTCTATATCTACTTTTTTTCTAATTAAGTTTCACTCTTTTGCAAAAGCTATGTCTTACATAGCTCCTGTGCAAGGAATATTATATGGTATTTCACATTGTTTTCGAATACACCCATTAAATCACAAAAATTTAACAGGTAAAAACCATTGCTTAATACCAAATAATATACCTTTGCAGCACAAATTTAACCGCGGTCATAAAACAATGTTTTGCTGATTGCGTTTAGTTTGGGTTTAAGTTTGAAATTGATCATCAATTAGATGTTTTTAAAAGACAAAGAATTAGTAAACCAAAAAATATTTTGCTATGAAGACCAGGATCTTATTTTTTATCTTTTCTGCCCTTATGGCCTCTTCGACTTTATTCGCTCAGCTTCAGGTTGGATTCGGCGGAGGAATTCTCATGTCAGGCGTTGAGTCTTACAGTACTCAAGAAGGTGGCTCTGCAATTTTGCCAAGCCAGACGACATACGAATCAAGGCCGGGATTTCAGTTCCACTTACCTGTACAGTACAAGTTTTCAAAATACTTTGCTCTACAGACAGAGTTATCTTACATGCGACATGCATATAGCTCTAGAGAAAGAGGAAGTTTGCCCGATCAATTTGTTCAGCTTTTTGACAATGAGACCTTATACAGAAATAATGTATGGTCAGGAAGCATGTTGGCTAGATTGTCTACAGGTGGGTCGTTAGTGTCTCTCCATCTTGTAGCAGGTCCAACTCTTGGCTTTATGACCACCGGCAATAAAGAAATGGACAGGTCTATTGTTTATATGGATGGCTCTAGCGACCGTTTTTCTATGGCAAGGTCATATGACGTATCCGAATCCAATTTCAACCAAAATTTATTTGGTCTCACTTATGGTGGTGGCCTGACATTTGGCCTGCCGCATTACGACCTCGTTCTTGAAGCTCGTCAATTCAGAGCTTTTGACAACATGAGAATTGATCAAAACATTCGCATGTCTAATTGGAGTGTCAATGCAACCGTTCTTTTTACAATTAAATAAATAGTCATTTGGCTGCTCTAGTTTTACTTTAGAACACAACCGCCTTTTGCAGGCCTTTTAACTTTATTGGTTTTTTGCCAAACACGCACAAATAATTTTTTCCTCATAATAAAGCTCGATGATGAATGCATTATCGAGCTTTTTCTTTTTTGCTTAGTCTACTTCGTCCAATATCTCCTCCAAATAATGTTGCTTAACGCCAAACACCTCCTTTATTGTTTCAATTTTATGATGTACGTCTTGAACTGAGGTGCTTTTTTCTGCCGTAATCATGAGGTTCTTTGATGTGTGTTCTGAGCTGATAAACTCAAACACTCTGGTTCTGTATCCCTCTTTCTCTAGTAATAGTGCGCGGATGGTATCTGTTATGATTTCTGACTGTCTTTCGTGAAGGATTCCGTGTTTATAGATTGGCTTTAACGCATCTGTTATATCTGTATCTTTTCTCACTTGCTTATGGCAACAAGGGGCCAGTACTATCAACTGTGCTCCTGCTTTGACACCCGCAGCAATAGCCATATCTGTAGCCGTATCACAGGCGTGCAATGCAATTAAGACGTCTGTCTTTTCTCCGTGGTATGCTCTAATGTCCTTTGCTTCGAACCTCAAGCCTTCAAAAGATAGACTTTCTGCTGTGCGATTGCCCTGTGCCACGAGGTCTGATCTCAGTTCTACTCCTTTGATGTTTACCTTGTGGTTCATTGTCGTGGTCAGGAAGTGATAGAGTGCAAAGGTCAGATAGCCTTTGCCGGCACCCATGTCTATGATGCTTATGTCTTCTTTATCAGCGAACCTTGTTTTGAAGATCGGATGAAGTATTTCTATGTATTTATTAATCTGTTTAAATTTATCTCGGCCCTTCTTGGTGATTTCGCCTTTAGGAGAAGACAGGCCCAGCTCTCTAAGAAAAGGGCTGTCTGGTGAAATGATGTGGTTTTTTGTTCTGTCGTGGTCAAATATATTTTCATCAAACAATTGGCTATTGTCTTTTGCTTTTACGATTAAAGAGGCTACATGCTTTTTGTTAAATTTCAATACATAGTTATGCGTAGTCGTCGTCAAATGAAAATCCTTGAAAGCACGACTTTCTTGCCATTGATTCCATTGTTGAACCAACTGATCAAGGTCCATGACTTCTGTGACATCTCTATGGCTATACTTATATATGAGTTGTATTTGCAACTTATCGTTTAACCTTACAGGTTTGATGCGAACTTTTAGCCAGGGTATACTTTTAGTGGGTTTACTTATTGTTCCCATGAATGGCTGTTCTGCTTCTATCGCGATTCGCATTATTGATAGCACTTGTTCTTCCAGTGGTTGTTCAGTTTTGCTTTTATCTGTCATATTTATTTCTACTCTTATTAAATTCGCTTAAATTTAGCCTTAATTGTGTAAAATATACTTGCAAATCCGAGTATATAATATGTTGCGAAAAGGATATCCTTTGTTATGCATCACATACAATTGGTTAGTAAATTAAACCCGAGTTCTGTAATAAAACTTTCTATTGCGAAAGTCAAATGAATAGTCAGGGCTAAAAACATGTTTTTTTATGACTGAGTTCGAAGAGTTTATGAAACGTGTCATACTGGAGTTGGGCAACTATAATATCTTATTAGGCCAGTTAATAGCTGCTGTGTTTTCTGTAGTGTTGGTGATCATATTATATTTGGTACTCAACAAAGTTTTTCTCCACCCTTTAGTTATCAAGCAGCGCATAAGCAATTCAAAGGAGAAAAAAATTGTTTTGCGGAGGTGGATATTGATGTTTACCATCAGCGGTATCACTTTAATTTTATGGATTCTTGGGGTCAATGTGCCAATAATGGAGCTTGCCGGGCACAATATATCACTGCTTACGCTCCTTGTTATAATCATACTTTTGACTTTTTCCAGTTTGATAGATTGGATCTTTACGTATGTTTGGAAGACAGAAGAAAATGGTGGGTTACCAACATATGAGAGACGGTCTCGATCTAAATACTCGCCTGGTGCAAACATTCAATTCATTGTATTTACCATAGCCATTATTTTAGCTTTACGGGGGTTTGGCCTTGATTTCAACATTTTTCCATCGAAACAGGATGGTGAGTCGATTGACTTTTACTTTTCTAACCTCTTTACAGTACTTCTCATCCTTCTTGTAGCCCGATTTATCATTTGGGTACTAACACACCTGATACTGTCGAGGTATTACAAAATGAAGGGCATAGAGCAAAGTTCACAATATGCCATTAATCAAATATTGACCTATGTTATCTTTGTTGTTGCCATTATTGTGGCTTTAGAGAATATGGGTATAAAGATGACCTTAATCTGGGGTGGTGCTGCGGCTCTTTTAGTCGGTGTCGGTTTAGGGCTACAGCAGACTTTTAATGACCTCATCTCGGGTATCATCCTCTTGTTTGAAAGAACAGTCGAAGTCGGCGCTGTCATTGAAATAGAAGGAGAGGTTGGTATAGTAAGGAAGATTGGTATAAGAACAAGTATTATTGAGTCCAGGGACAATATTGCCATTATAGTTCCCAATTCTAAATTGATCGTTGACAGTGTCATCAATTGGAATCACAATGACACTAAAGCAAGGTTCATTGTTCCTGTTGGTGTGGCATATGGTTCAGATACTGAGTTAGTAAACAAGCTTATTGTTGAGGTTGCCAATAAGCACCCTGACGTGTTACCTCATCCTAAACCCTTTGTTAGGTTTAAGGACTTTGGCAATTCGTCCTTAGATATGGAACTGCACTTTTGGTCTCATAAGCTCA
This sequence comes from Saprospiraceae bacterium, assembly GCA_007125435.1. GTDB lineage: Bacteria > Bacteroidota > Bacteroidia > Chitinophagales > Saprospiraceae > SLDF01. Next base: position 1,886 of record SLDF01000325.1, on the reverse strand, counting down.
TGCCTATCGAAAATGTAAAGAGTGACCTTAGGTTTGCTATTGATAAGGCATTTAGAGAGCATAAAGTAAGCATCCCTTTCCCTCAGCGAGACTTATGGATCAGAAACATGCCTCCTATTCAGACCAATCAAAAAGATGAAAATAGTGAAAGCCAATAAACCATACCACGTTTTTAGCAGTCAGGGTCTTGCGCCTAAAGGCTGTTTGGAGACAGAAAATGCATTTTTAGCTATGACATGGTATAGTAACTATGATTGGCATGGTCCAAGTAAATCCCTTCTTTTTTGCATGCCTTATAAATTTAAAACCTCTGTACTACCTTTCAGTTCAGGGGCCCTTAGAGGTGATCTAAGTTTTAAACATTCCCTTTTATAATTCTGTTAAGCCCTCATTACAGGAATAGATGAAAATGGCCAATATGTCAAACACAAAACAGAATAAAGGTTTCTCAGATGTTGATCCGATGGCTGAGTCCAGAAAGAAGGACCATATAGAGTTGGCTTTTAAGTCGCAAGTAGATCGCATGCATCTAGACCATAGGTTTGATTATGAGCCTATGCTGGCAGGACACCCCGAAGATAACTCCTGGCCTGCTTTTAACTTTCTGGGCAAGACATTGAGGGCGCCAATGTGGGTGTCAAGTATGACTGGTGGCACAAAAATGGCAGCCATCATCAATAAAAACCTGGCGAGGGCCTGCCATGAGTTTGGCATGGGAATGGGGCTTGGCTCCTGTCGTTCATTGCTTACCGGCGATAAGCATTTAGATGATTTTAATGTGAGATCGATCATTGGCGATGAATTACCATTGTATGCCAATCTCGGTATAGCCCAGGTAGAGGCCTTGATCAAAAACAAGGAAACTGAACTGATTGACAAGCTGATTCACAAACTAAAGGCTGATGGCTTGATAATACATGTCAATCCTCTGCAAGAATGGCTACAACCTGAAGGTGATGTCATACAAGCACCGCCTGTAGAGACGATCGCTCAGTTACTTGACATGAGTACATATCCCATCATAGTAAAAGAAGTAGGTCAGGGCTTTGGGCCTCGCTCCATAGCTGCGCTATTAAAAATGCCGCTAAAGGCCATTGATTTCGCTGCAAATGGAGGGACTAACTTTGCCCGGCTTGAATTATTGAGAAGTAGTGAAATGCATAGTGAAGTCTATGGGCCCGTAGTGCAACTGGGGCACTCTGCTGAAGAAATGGTCGGCTGGGCCAATGATTTGCACGGTAGTGATAGCGTGAAATGTCAACATATCATTATCTCCGGAGGTATCAAACACTTTTTAGATGGCTATTATCTGATATCCAGGTCTAAGTTTAAGGCTATTTATGGGCAAGCCTCCGGCTTTCTAAAGTATGCCAGAGATGACTATGAAACCCTAAGGTACTATGTAAACTTACAAATAAAAGGGCTAGAGCTCTGTAGGCAGATGCTGCACCTAAAAGAAGTAAAGCAGTAGAGAGCTCACAGTATATGGCAAATAGCCTCATAGATAGACTGTACCTTTGCATCAGCGCTGTGGAGTGGGTCACGAGCGCATGCGAGTGAGTCCGCAGGACCGAGCGAACAGCGAGCCCCGGAACGTAGCGACCTGAGGACGAAGGACGAGGGTGATGCCCAAAAGAAAAAGAAAGTGGTAAAGACCATATACACCAGTGGTAAAAATGTGATAATCTAGAGCGTCGTGCATTGTTTTGTCGTATAATGTATTAATTTGTTGCTTTGAATCAATTAGTGCGCATGTCTTACTGGCGTGTCAAGGTGTATCAGGCGAGTATTGCGAATAGGCTTTTATAGAAGCCCCTTGTAGATAAATATCATTACATGAATAGTAAAAAAACCATTTCCGGGTTTTCAAAATTGTCCAAGACGGG
>SLDF01000091.1 GCA_007125435.1 Saprospiraceae bacterium | reverse complement strand
GTTTGCTGTTTACGCTACGAGCACTCCGTGCTCTCCGCTGTTTAGGCTTGAAGTAGGCTGAAGGCTTTCAAGTTCTATTTACATAATACAATCTAATTAAAAGCTATTAAAAAATCTGCAACAGATGCTCCGCTATAAACGCGAGCGAAGCGAGTTAAACCGATTAGCTTCAAAATAAAAATGATCGGTAGCACCAACGATGCGAAGTGCAAACTTTAAGACCATAAATGACCTGCCATAAGGATAATTATCTGATAAAAACAAACCAAACAACCCACAAGGCCAATAATCATGGCCATCCCTAAATCCTATAAATCATAGTTCAGAAAATTAATAGGTTCGGTCGAGTTGTTTTGTCACGATTTTTGCTTCTTTCAGAGCAAAAATAGCGCCAAAACAATTGGTAATAAATTTGCAATCCCAGCGCTGACGCCCTGCGCTATTAATATGCCGCCTCTCTGAGGCTTGTAGCTTGTAACTTGAGGCTTGCAGCTTCTTATAGCTTGGAGATTGAGGCTTGATATTTTACTTAACCTGATAATTGATAAGTGAATTTGTTTTGTTTATTTTTATCCCTGTAATTGTATGCGCACTCCATATTTGACATTTTGATGCGCTATTTTTTTGAAACTCAATTAGTTTGTTTTATGACAATCGGTATTTACATTAAGGATGCTTTGCTTTATATATTTGTTCTCATCATAGGGTTTTCAATACCTAATGACATGCTGGCTCAGACTCAAAAAGCGGACGCAGTAAGCGAAGTGTTGAACTTACACAGGAAAAAATTTGACTGGATGGTTCGAGCGCAGGTGGACAGTCTGGGGTCTATTCTGGATAGAGATATTGCATATGTGCATTCCAATGGATGGACAGAGTCGAGAGAAGATATTATTAGAAACTTATCTACAGGGCACTTAAAGTACAATAAAGTAAATGTCATAGAAGAGTCCGCTCGAAAATACGGTAATGTTATTATTGTTAATGGTAAAGGGCAATTTGATGTTGCTCTTGATGACAAACCCATAAATATCTGGCTAATCTATACCGAAGTGTATTACAATGATCAGGGACAGTGGCTTCTAGTTTCTCGACATGCCAATAGAGCGGAATAAGGATAAATAGTTTTAGATATTAGGTTCAGGTGGCGTTTTCAGATATAGCCATTACTGAAAAAGGACTTAACGCATGAGCATTAAGTCCTTTTGCTATCATCTCATTAAGACGACCACTATTTTTTCAATAGATCTCTTATTTCAGTCAATAGCTTCTCTTCATTAGAAGGCTCCGGTGGTGCAGCAGGTGCTTCCTCTTCTTGCTTTTTTGTTGAATTGTAGGCCTTAATGACCATGAAAATTGCGAAAGCAATAATGAGGAAGTCCAATATTGTCTGTACAAATACGCCATAACGCAATGCAACAGCCTCTGCAGACACTTCTCCATCTACGACTACCGCCTCTTTAAGTACGATCTGAAGATCAGCAAAGTCGACGCCCCCCAGCAATAATCCCAGCGGCGGCATGATGACATCTGCAACCAATGAAGAAACAATTTTTCCAAAGGCTCCACCAATGACGACGGCAACTGCCAGATCAATGACATTACCCCTCATTACAAATTCCTTGAACTCTTTAATCATGATGTTTATTTTACAGTTAAAAAATTAGGTGATACAATTTGCAAGTATAAAAAAATATATCAACTTCTGATTAAGAGCTAGCTTGTATTTTAAAATCAATACGCAATCAGTGTGTTATAGGTTTTTAAGCTGGTTTGACTTTTTGTTTTACAGTTCGAGGGGGAAAGGTATTGTTTCTGCAACAAAAAAGCCCTAAGGCCATATTCCTTAGGGCTTCAAAAATTCGTTCTATTGTTTATACCGACTGCTATCCTTCTAATGCTGCTGCGCCACCTACGATTTCGGATAGCTCTCTTGTAATTGCCTCCTGTCTCGCTTTGTTGTATTTAATTCTTAAGTCTTTTAAAAGTTCGTCAGCATTTTCAGTAGCCTTATCCATAGCCGTCATTCTAGCACCGTGCTCAGATGCATGTGTGTCTAATAAGTATTTATGAAACTGCATCTTTAAGATACTTGGCACAAGGTATTCCAGCAAAGACTGTTTGTCAGGTTCAAAAATATAGTCCGCTTTTATTGCTTTTTCTGAAGAACCATCCTGGTCTGCTTCCACTTTAGGAACCGGCAAGAATGTCTCCATTGTAGGGAACTGCATGGCTGCATTTTTAAACATGCCATAGCCCACCTCGATCTTATCGTACTCACCGGTAGTGAAAGCGTCCATCAACTGCTGAGAAACCTTTGCAACATTGTCAAAGCTCAAATCACTGAACAAATCGATATGCTCTGTATGGAACTTTACATTACTAACCCTCTTTCTGAAAAAGTCATAGCCTTTCTTTCCGATGAACATCATTTCGACTTTACCCGACTCATATAGGTCAGCGTATTTAGCCTCAAGTGTGTGCAATGCAGCTTTGTTTATATTGGTATTAAATGCACCACAAAGACCTCTATTAGAAGTCACGACCACAATGAGTACCTTATTGACTTCTCTTTCTTTGCCATAATCCGTACCGGCATCGCCTTCCAGGTTAGAAAGTATGTTAGCGAGCATTTCACTCAGTTTATTGGCATATGGTCTCAGCTGTACAATTGCTTGCTGAGCTTTTCTAAACTTAGCAGCCGAAACCATTTTCATGGCCTTGGTGATTTGCTGAGTTGATATGACCGACTTGATCCGCTCCCTTACTTCTTTAAGATTCGCCATAGTATTAAATGGGTTTGAAGGCTCTCTACCTTTTGAGCAAAGAGCCTTCTACAGTAATTAACTTATTTCTTTTTCACCTTGTATGGTGAAGCCACTTTAGCAGCAAGTTCTTCTAGTCTTGCAGTGTCTTCTTTTTCTAGTTTACCGGCTTTAAAATTGGCCAATATTTCAGGATGTGCCTTTTCAAGCTCATATAGAAACTCTTCCTCGTACTTTTGTACTTGGTCAACAGGCACATCTTTCAACAAACCTTTAGTACCAAGATAAATGATGGCAACTTGTTTTTCTACCGGTACCGGTGAATACTGTGGCTGCTTAAGTATTTCCACATTTTTACGTCCTTTATCCAGCACTGCCATTGTCGTGGCATCCAGGTCAGAACCAAACTTAGAGAAAGCCTCAAGTTCGCGGAACTGTGCCTGGTCCAGCTTCAATGTACCGGAAACCTTTTTCATGGATTTAATCTGCGCATTACCTCCAACACGTGATACAGATATACCCACATTAATCGCAGGTCTTACTCCGGCGTTGAACAGGTTAGACTCTAAGAATATCTGTCCGTCTGTAATTGAGATAACGTTAGTTGGAATATAAGCAGAAACGTCACCAGACTGTGTTTCGATAATTGGAAGTGCAGTAAGTGATCCACCACCTTTTACTATGCCTGCTTCTTTCAATGAGTCAGGTAAGTCATTCATGTTTTGAGCAATCTCATCATTGTTGATAACCTTTGCTGCTCTCTCCAATAACCTTGAGTGAAGGTAGAATACATCACCAGGGTATGCTTCACGTCCCGGAGGTCTTCTTAATAATAGAGAAACTTCACGGTAGGCGACAGCTTGCTTAGATAAATCATCATAAATGATTAGTGCAGGTCTACCGGTGTCTCTAAAGAATTCTCCGATTGCAGCTCCGGCAAATGGCGCATAAAACTGCATTGGTGCAGGATCAGCTGCAGAAGCAGATACAATAACGGTATATGGCATTGCTCCGTTTTCTTCTAAGGTTCTAGCTACCTGCGCTACTGTTGAAGCTTTCTGTCCTGAAGCAACATAAATGCAAAGTACTGGCTCACCTTTTTCGTAAAACTCTTTTTGATTGATGATGGTGTCAATAGCAATAGCTGTCTTACCAGTCTGACGGTCACCAATGATCAACTCTCTCTGACCTCTACCTATTGGAATCATGGCGTCTATCGCCTTGATTCCTGTCTGAAGTGGTTCAGAAACCGGCTCTCTAAAAATCACACCAGGTGCTTTTCTTTCGAGTGGCATCTCGTATCTATCACCCTTTATAGGGCCTTTGCCATCTATGGGCTCTCCAAGTGGATTGACCACTCTGCCCAAGAAGCCATCACCCGCTTTTAGAGAAGCAATTCTATTGGTTCTTCTTACACGAGACCCCTCTCTGATGCCTTCGGATTGACCTAAAAGTACAACACCGACATTGTCTTCCTCAAGGTTTAGAACGATAGCTTGTGTACCTGTCTCAAACTCAACCAACTCACCTGCTTTTACGCTGTTGAGACCATACACTCTGGCGATACCGTCACCGACTTGTAATACGGTACCTATATCTTCTAATTCGTTTTCTGTTTGTAATCCTGACAATTGCTGCTTGAGAATTGCGGATATTTCATCTGGTTTGATATCTACCATGATTGATTAATTTGTATAATTAAATAGAACGTATTTTCGGTTTGAATAAATTAATGCCCAACTCTCTTCTCAGTTTGTCCATCTTATGAGAAATACTGGCATCTATTAGTTTATCTTTAAACTCTATAGTAAATCCTCCAATGAGGTTAGGTTTCTTACGATGAACAACTTCGATATCGCTTTTGATCGCACCTGAGTTTTCAAGAATCTCCTTCACGTGTTCAATTGTTTTTTGATCCGTGTCATCAACTGTTGTTAATGTGACCAAAACTATATTCTTGTGCTTTCTGTATTCATCAATGAATGACTTTACAATATCTTCGAACAGCACTTCACGACCTTTCTTAATGATCAGCTGAAAAAACCTGTATGTAATAGGCGTAGCTTTCTCTTCAAAAAGTGACTTGAATATTGAAGACTTCTTCTCCGTAGGAATAACCGGACTTTTTAAAAGGCTGCTAAACTCTTTACTTTCCAGCGACTTTTGAAATCCCAATATATCCTGATATACCTCTTCAAGCTTGCCTTGTTCTAAGGCTAGATCAAGAAGAGATTTTGAATATCTGTAACCAATGCGAATTGCAGACATAATCTTTTTTTATTAGATTACCAATGGTGGTTGTTAGTTCATCTTAAACTCATCCAAAAGTGTATTGACATACTTTTGGTGATCATCTTTATTCTGTAGTTCTTTTCTCATGACCTTCTCTGCTATGTCTATAGCTAAAAGACCTGCCTGGTTTTTTACATCTACCATAGCCTCTTGCTTGAGGTTTTCGATGGCTTCCTTAGCATTATTGATAATGCCTTGAGCGTCTTTTTTTGCTTTATCCCTGGCTTCAGCTATGATGTCTTCTTTAGCCTCTTTGGCTTCGCGGAGTATTTGAGCTCTTTCTTCTCTAGCCTGTGCCAGTAGTTGCTCATTCTCAGCAACCAGCTGAGACATTTCTTCTCTTGCCTTCTTAGCCTGGTTTAATGAATCCTGAATGTCTTGGGTTCGCTGCTTAAGGCCATTCGCGATGGCTCTAAAAGCAAACTTACCTATTCCAAACCAGAAGATGAGAAAGAAAACAGTTGTCCAAAACAACAAACCAAAATCCGGCTTGATAGGACTAAAGTCTGCGAGTAATAACATATCTATTGATTTATGTTGATGTACAATTTTATAACACTCTTTATTAAAAGATGTATCAAAAGCAGCAGCCAACCGCTGATCTGCTTTTGATACTTTTCACTTTGACATTTTTGGCTTAAGCTACCAAGAATGACAATAAGATCGCGATCAAAGCAGCACCCTCAACGAAAGCTGCCATCAAGATCATGTTTGCACGGATATCACCTACAGCTTCTGGCTGACGAGCGATAGACTCCATAGCTTTAGCACCGATGTTACCGATACCTAAACCTGCACCGATTACTGCGATGCCCATTCCGATAGCTACTATTGAACCTGTCATGTTTAAAAAATTTATATATTAAATAATTAATGATGCGCTTCTTCTGTAGCAGCTCCGATATAGGAAGCTGTCAGTATAGCAAATACAAAGGCTTGTACAAAAGCAACAATCAACTCTATGGCCATCATAAATAATGACAACAACATAGAACCCACTGCCGCTCCTAATGAGCCGCCTAAACTTTCACCAGAATTTCCGAAAATAAATATCAAACTGATGAATACTATAATGACCATGTGACCTGCTGTGATATTCGCAAATAAACGCAGCATCAATGTCAATGGCTTGATGAATATACCCATGATCTCTACGGGTACTAAAATGACTTTTACATATAATGGCACACCCGGAGGCCATAATATATGCTTCCAATAGTGTGCATTACCACTCACATTGGTCACTATAAATGCAATGATGGCCAAGACCATAGTCACAGCAAGATTACCTGTCACATTGGATCCACCCAAAAAAGGAATCTGTCCAAATAAGTTTAACCCCAGAATGAAGAAAAACAATGACATGATTAGTGGTAAATACTTTTCCCATAATGGCCCTAAGAATGGCTTGCAGACCTCATCTTGCATAAATAGAAATATCGGCTCCATAAAGTTTTGTAAACCTGTCGGCGCCTGACCTTCTCTTGTCTTGTAGGCTTTAGCTACTGATAAAAACAACCAGCTCAGGAAAAAGAAAACTAAAATAATACTCACCGTATTCTTAGTCAATGAGAAGTCATAAAATGAAGTGATGCCTCCTCCGAAAAGCCCAAAGTCTGCTGTGCTCTTTGCCTCAGTAAGATATAGATTACCATCATGACAAGCATAAGATGTGAAGACACCATCTTCCTTTGTGTGCTTAAAGCCGGCAATGTCAACTTGTCCACCGGGGAAGTCAGGATCTACGACCTTGCGTATCGTACCGCCATCTAGTACAAATCCATTGTATGACATATGGCCATCTCCATGATGACCTATGTCAAATCTGGAAGATGAAAAGAACTGCCACCCATTTCCCGGTTCGTATATAATACACGGTAAAGGAATGTTGAACGGTCCAATACTGTAAACATTGGCGTCGGCGATGTGGTGAAGGGCTGTGCTGCCTGCATCAAAATCCTCGTGACCGTGTAAGTCGCATCCGCTATCTCCATGATCGCTTGCGATAGCATAACCCAATGGTAATATACTGAACAAAACACCAATAATAAATACTAATATTTCTTTTTGCATCTGTGTTCCTTGATTTACAAGCTCATAAGCCCTTTTAAAAAACGCTGCAAATGTATCACTAATAAAACTGATTTTATAGCAGTTTTTTCTTTTTTTTCCGTAGGGGAGAGTAATTGTATCACTTCTGACCTTACACATTTATTCCCGCGTCAACACTAATGATTCGACCAATATGACATTTGCAACCAAATGTTTTGAAAAAGGGCAGTGCTGCCAAAGATAAAGAGCAGATATAAAGACGAAACCCGCATAATATCGCTGAATCGCTTTTTGCACTAAAAAAACGCGGATAAATTCTACCTGAAATAAAAAATGTTGTAAATTTGCACCGCTTTAAATGGCATTGACCCATGGTGTAACGGTAGCACTGCAGATTTTGGTTCTGCCTGTCAAGGTTCGAATCCTTGTGGGTCAACAAAAAAAACCTCTTCATCTCGAAGAGGTTTTTTTTATCTATTCCCTATCTCGCCTATCATCAAGCCGGAAACTCTACAAAGTTTCGCGGTGTTTCATAGAGCCTGACGTGAAGGTCGTACTTTTCACCTAGCTTTCCTTTCAGGATGTTGTAGATGACCACACAAATATTTTCGGCGGTAGGGTTGAGATTGGCAAACTCTTCGGTATCCAGGTTGAGGTTTTTGTGGTCAAAGCGATCTTCTATTTCTGCTTTGATCAAGTCACTCAGGTCTTTGAGGTCTATGACCATGCCAGTATCCGGGTCGATTTCTCCGGACACCTTGACTTCCAGTTCGTAGTTGTGTCCGTGATAATTGTAATTATTACACAGGCCAAATATTTTATCGTTTTTCTCGTCGGACCACTTTGGATTGTGCAGGCGGTGTGCCGCGTTGAAGTGGGCTTTTCTTATGACAGCAACTTTCATTTTTATAGTTTTTATTTATCTGCCTCTATTTGATCACTTAGCGGATAATATGAAGACCATTAACGTCTCCAGGCCACTAAAGCTATCTTCAGAGATGAATGATGTATGATACTGACGCTTCAGCAAGTCGTCTTTTTGCAGAGGGTAACATCAACCCATTTATAAATGTTTTACCGCTAGACTTACCTGTTCTTGATTTGGCCTTTTTCATTTTGTCGATTTGGGCATCACCCTCCTCCTGTCGTCGTCGGGTCGCTACGCTACGGAGCTCGCTGTTCGCTCGGTCCTGCGGACTCACTCGCATACGCTCGTGACCCACTCCGCATCGCTGATGCAATATGTGTGTCAAACAAAATAGATTGAATTGTGCCCTCATAAGGGCATCTTAGTGGTTGGTTAAATCTAAACTTACGCTGATCCCTCAAGGTCTGTCTCGATCGCGTCAGTGCTGTGGAAGGGTGGCGCAGCCAGACTCGATGGAGCGCAGCGGAATCGAGGCCGAGCGAACAGCGAGCCCTGCAACATAACGACCCTCATCACGCTGTACCGCTATTTTCATATAGAGCTGGATAGCTTTGCTCTATCACTTACGCCCATCACAAACGCCTACACTACCTGCGTGATGAGGGTGACGCCCAAAAACCAAACCCACCAGATAAATGGCTTATAAACAGAGGTAACCCATTCGGATAAAATGCAAATGTGCTAAACAAAGGGAGATCAATAATTGTCTAAAATGGGTAAGCAAAATAAAAAACAAGACATATGAAAATTATAGCACTTTTTTTGAGTATTTTTGTGACTATTAGTTTTATGGAACAGACTATACATCAGTTTGAAGTAGAGGGGTTAACAGGGGAGAAGATTGCTTTCTCGGCGTTTGAGGGGAAGAAGATATTGATAGTCAATGTGGCTTCAAAGTGTGGCTTCACACGTCAGTATAAAGAGCTGCAGGAGCTACATGAGCTTCACGGTGATAATCTTGTGATAATCGGCTTTCCTTGCAACGACTTTGGTAGTCAAGAGCCGGGGAGCAATGAAGAGATCGCAGCATTTTGCCAGGAGAACTATGGTGTCACTTTTTTGATGGCTGACAAGGTCAGTATCAAGGGTAAAGATGCTCATCCTATTTTTCAGTGGTTGACTCAGAAAGAGAAGAACGGCGTCATGGACACCAAAGTAAAATGGAACTTTTATAAGTTTTTGATAGATGAAGAGGGGCGTCTGGTGAAGGGATTATCCTCAAGAGTGTCTCCACTAGACGACGAGATCGTCTCATGGGTAAAATCATAATTATAGTCTGTTCATAAGTCGACATCGTCTTATGAAATGGAATAATATCGTAGGGCAGGATTCTGCCAAGACATATTTAAAAAGTATAATTAGACAGGGGCGTGTGCCACATGCGCTTCTGTTTTCCGGTCCTGAGGGTACCGGTCAACTTCCATTGGCGCTGGCTTTGGCGTCGACATTGCAATGTGAGTCCCCTGTCAATGAAGAAGCATGTGGGGTCTGCCCATCGTGCATCAAGAGTTTCAAATACAATCATCCGGATGTGAACTTTGTGTTTCCTGTAGCCGTGCTTGGTCAGGAGCGCAAAAGCATCACGCACTTCATGAAAGATTTCAAGGAGCAGCTTCTGGAGAAGCCCTATATGTCCTTTGAGGACTGGGCTTACAAAATAGGCATAGAAAATAAGCATGCCAATATCAATGCTGCCGATATCAGAAGCATCAAGCAGACACTGTCGCTCAAACGGCACGAAGGCCGAAGCAAGGTCATGATCATATGGCTCCCGGAGTATCTTGGCACTGAGGGCAATATCCTGCTCAAACTGATAGAAGAGCCCGAGGACAACACCCACTTACTTTTGGTAACTGAGAAAAAAGAGGCTATATTACCGACTATATTGTCGAGATGTCAGTCAGTAGATACATTTTTGTTGTCGGATGATGTCATATCGGAAGCGGTAATGCAGCAAACGGGCTGTAGCAGAGAAGCTGCCAAAGAAGCTGCCTGGCTATCAGAAGGGAGGTTTAATGTCGCCCTCCAGAAAGTAAATAGCGCAGAGGAGAAAGACAGTTCTGGTTTTTTGGATTGGCTGAGGATGTGCTACAAAGCCAACCCGGAAGATCTGACAAAGTGGGCTGATGACTTTCACAATATGAGCTATGAGAGTAAAAAGCACTTTTTATCTTATGGCTTGCACTTTTTACAGCAATGTCTAAAGGCACATTTTTTGCCTACAGATAGGTGGCGCGTGAGCGAAGAGGAAAAAAAGTCGATGAAAAGCCTTGTCAAAATCATGAGGCCGGACACCATAGAGAAGGCACATCATTTATTTAATGATAACTTTGTGTTTCTCGAAAGGTATGCTAACGCAAAATTGATCATGATGAGTAGTAGCCTGAAAATGCATCATTGGCTGAGAAGTGAGGCGTAAGAAGAGAGGATTGATGCAGGGTATAGAAACATTTTAATAACACAGCCTTCATTTTATTTTTAATAAAGAGTAGATGAGGCTTCAAATAATATAGAGAAAATGGCATGTTCAGGATGTAGTAGTGGAGGTAGTGTAGCCGGCTGTGGAGGGGGCTGTTCAGGTGGGTGTTCTACCGGTGGTTGCAACCGACTTAATTCATATGACTGGCTAAGTGAGAGTGGTATAAGAGATGTAGAAGCATTTAAATATGTAGAGGTAAGCTTTAAGAACGGCGCAAGAAAAGAGTTTTACAAACTAGAGCCGGACTTGTATGCGGTGACTGGTGACTGGGTACTCGTAGATACAGGCAGTGGCAGTGATATTGGAAAAATAGACCTGTCCGGCGAGTTGGTCAGGTTACAAATGCTTAAGAAAAAAGTAAAACCAGAGTCCATTCATGCAGAGGTCATCAGAAAAGCTAATGATCGGGATCTGGAGCGTATGCAAGAGGCCCGCAAACTGGAGAAGCAAGCCTTAGTCAGGGCTCGTGCCATATCGAGAAGTCTGGGCCTTGATATGAAGGTCGGAGATGTAGAGTATCAATGTGATCTGCGCAAGGCGACTTTTTACTTCACAGCAGATGGCCGAGTTGACTTTAGGGAGTTGATCAGACATTATGCCAAAGAGTTTCGCGTCAAGATAGAAATGCGTCAGATAGGCTCCAGACAAGAGTCTGCAAGGATAGGGGGAATTGGCTCATGTGGTCGTGAGCTGTGTTGCTCTACCTGGCTGACGGACTTCAAGTCAGTAGCCACTACAGCAGCCAGATATCAAAATCTGGCTATTAATCAGGCAAAACTATCCGGGCAGTGTGGTCGATTAAAATGCTGTCTGAATTATGAATTGGATACCTATATTGATGCATTGAAACAATTTCCTAGTGAAAACATTGTTTTAAAGTTCAAAGACGGTATAGCCCGACACGTCAAGACAGATATTTTCAAGGGGCTTATGTATTATAACTACGAGCCAGCTAATGGTAGAGGTATTGTTCTTCCATTGGACAAGAAGGCTGTTGAAGATGTCATCTCAGCAAACAAAAGCGGAAAAAAGCCGGAAGATCCTATGGCACTTCAATTTAAATTTGTCAACCAGGAAGAAGAGGAGGACATGGGATACGAAGATGTCACCGGTGTGATAGATCTTCCACCTGAAAAGAGAAGAAAAAAGAAGAGAAATAAAAGAAAAAAGCGAAAAAGCTACAAAAAGCACAATCCAAATAAAAACGATAAATCGTAAACAATATGGAATTTGATCTTATAGTCATTGGCTCAGGTCCGGGCGGGTATGTTGCAGCCATTAGAGGGGCGCAATTGGGCATGAAAGTGGCCATTGTAGAAAGGTATTCTACCCTGGGTGGTACCTGTCTCAATGTCGGATGTATACCATCAAAAGCACTTTTGGACTCCTCTGAGCATTATCACAATGCCAGTGAAAAATTTGAGCTTCACGGTATTGATGTTTCAGACCTTAAGGTGAACATGAAGCAAATGATAAAGCGGAAAAACGATGTCGTTTCCCAGACCTGTGATGGCGTCAGTTTTCTGATGAAAAAAAATAAAATAGAGGTCTTACATGGGCATGGCAGCTTTGTCGACAAAAACACCATATCGGTTAAAGACAACGATGGCAATACCAAAGAAATAAAAGGTAAGCATATCATCATAGCAACAGGGTCAAAGCCTATAACGCCTGAAGTCTTCAAATATGACAAACAAAGAGTCATCACCTCGACAGAAGCGCTTAATATTGAATCGGTACCCAAGTCCATGGTCATCATCGGTGGTGGTGTCATAGGGCTAGAGCTGGGCAGTGTCTATGCTCGCCTCGGTACAAAAGTCGATGTCATCGAATACGAAGACCGCATACTTAATGGTATGGATAAAGACTGCGCAAAGGAACTACAAAGAGCAATGAAAAAACTTGGCGTAACTTTCCACCTTGGCCATAAAGTTAATAAAGTCAAAGGCTACAAAAACCACGCTGTAGTAGAATACAGTAAAAAAGACAGTGAAGACAATCAAGAATTGAAAGTTGACTACTGTCTAATTGCCATAGGTCGAAGGCCATATACAGAAGGACTAGGGCTTGATAACATAGGTGTCAAGACCGATGACAGAGGAAGGATTGAAGTCAATGAACACCTGGAGACTGGTGCAAAAGGTGTGTATGCCATAGGCGATGTGATCAAAGGTGCAATGCTGGCCCATAAAGCATCAGAGGAAGGTGTATTGGTAGCAGAGCGGATTGCTGGCGAGGCGCCTCATATGGACTATAATCTTATTCCGGGCGTCGTGTATACATGGCCGGAAGTCGCTGCAGTGGGCAGAACAGAAGAACAGTTGAAAGCGCAGGACATTCCATATAAAGTTGGTAAGTTTCCATTTAAAGCCCTTGGAAGGGCTCGTGCCAGCACAGACACAGAGGGACTGGTGAAAATCATAGCTCATAAGGATACAGATGAAGTATTAGGCGTACATATGTGTGGTCCTAGAACAGCAGATCTAATAGCATCCGCTGTTTCACTCATGGAATACAGAGCGTCAGCAGAAGATATCGCGAGGATGTCAGCAGCGCATCCGACTTTTGCAGAAGCTATTAAGGAGGCAGCGCTGGCAGCGACGGAAGACAGGGCATTGCATGTTTAAGCATGCATCAAAGCCGATGTATCTTTTTGTTGGCGAAACCCAGACTTTAATAACATTGTTACTCAATAGAAAATAATAGATCGATGATAAACTTTTCATTAACAGAAGAACAATTAGCTGTAAAAGAAGCAGCAAGAGAATTAGCACAGAAATCATTAAAACCAGGCGTCATTGAAAGAGACTCCACGATGACCTACCCTAAAGACCAAATCAGAGAAATGAGCGAACTCGGCTTTATGGGCATGATGGTCGACCCTGCATATGGAGGTGGCGGTATGGATACATTGTCCTATGTGCTTGCAATGGAAGAAATCAGCAAAATAGACAATTCTTGTTCTGTAGCCATGTCAGTAAATAACTCTCTCGTGTGCTGGGGTATTGAAAAATACGGAAGTGAAGCACAAAAGCAAAAATATTTGCCAAGGTTAGCCAGCGGTGAGTGGATTGGTGCATTCTGCCTATCAGAGCCTGAGGCAGGGTCTGATGCAACTTCTCAGCGCACCGTGGCAATAGACCAGGGTGATCATTACTTGATTAGTGGCACAAAGAACTGGATTACTAATGGCGGCACCTCTAAGCTACACATAGTCATCGCACAGACAGATGTAGATAAAGGACACAGGGGCATCAATGCTTTTTTGGTCGAGACAGATTGGGAAGGCGTATCGATAGGTGCTAAAGAAGATAAACTGGGTATACGTTCTTCAGATACCCATACTATTATGTACAGCGATGTCAAAGTGCCCAAAGAAAACAGGATAGGAGAAGATGGTTTTGGATTTAAGTTTGCTATGACTGTTCTTAATGGCGGGCGCATTGGTATTGCTGCTCAAGCCTTGGGTATTGCTGCCGGTGCTTATGAATTAGCATTAGCCTATGCTCAGGAGCGTGAAGCTTTTGGCAAGCCCATAGCCAAGCATCAGGCGATTGCATTCAAGCTGGCAGATATGGCTACCGAAGTCGAGGCTGCAAGGCAACTTGTGTACAGAGCAGCTAAGCTCAAAGATCAGGGCAAAGACTTCTTGTCGGCAGCATCTATGGCTAAGGTTTTCGCATCTGAGGTCGCTATGAAGGTAACAACAGAAGCCGTACAGGTACATGGAGGCTACGGCTATGTCAAGGAATATCATGTAGAAAGGCTAATGAGGGATGCCAAAATCACACAAATCTATGAAGGCACATCGGAGATACAACGCCTGGTCATTTCCAGAAATATTGGTAAAGGCGAGTTGTATCCTGAGTTTGCTTGATACCGTCTTGCGGAACTGTGTGAAGTGTTTGATAATGTTTATGAGGGTTACGAATCATTTTTATAGGTGAAATAATTAAACCTTATTCGACGGATGTAAGCTTGTCCGCATTATGCAGTTTCATTTTTTATATAGCGTGCAGTTTTATCAGTGATATTGGACTTTCCTCTCTCTAATTATATATATTTGCCTTGGCTAAGGTGAGGATATACAACGTTAATAATACCTACTAAAATGTTAACCTTTTATGGTCGAGTATTTTTAGTTGTAACTGATTAGCTTAATCAGCGTTATGTAATTGATAATCATTTAGAACACCATAATTTATAAACATGAAAAATATAGTTTTAGCCCTTGTTTTTTTAGGTGCATTTTTCAACCACAGTGTTGAGGCCCAAAAAATAGCAGTTATAGATCTTAATAATATACTTGAGGCTATGCCGGAGTTTAGAAAAGCTCAGGACCAATTGGACAAAATAGCATCAGAGTGGAGACAGGAAATCGCCAATGAGTATGACAAAATCAATAGTATGTACAATAAGTACCAGGCTGAGCAAGTCCTCATGAGTGATGAAATGAGACGTCAGAAAGAAGAAGAGATTATTGCCAAGGAGCAAGAAGTAAGAGATCTACAAAGAGAGCGCTTTGGTCCTGAAGGACAGTTATTCTCTAAACGCCAGGAACTTGTACAGCCTATTCAGGAAAAAGTCTTTGCTGCTATAGAAGAGTATGCTAAAGAAAGAGCCTATGACGTGATTCTTGAGAAAGACTCGGCTGCAGGTATTCTATTCGTAAGTGATGAACTGGACAAGACATCTGATATCCGCAGAAAATTGAATATTCGAAATTAAAGTATAGTTTTGCACTTATTTTATTAGAGAAATGCCCGGGTTGGGTTCATTAACTAACAAAAAAACAAATGATGAAATATCTTTTTAGCTTATCACTTTTAGTACTTCTTACATACAGCACTGTTGACGCACAGCGTGTTGGACATCTCGACTCGCAAGCACTACTTTCTGAAATGCCAGAAGTTAGAGGTGCTGAGTCAAATCTGGAAGCCTATCAGGCACAGCTTCAGAAGAAAGGTCAACAGATGATAGAGAGCTTTCAAAGAAAGTATCAGGAATTAGCACAGAAAGAACAAGCCGGAGAAATTGCACCCAAGAGACTAGAGGAGGAGACCCAGAAGCTTAGGGAGGAAGAGCAGAAAATCCAAACTTACGAGCAAGAAATGCAGCAAAAGGTGATGACGAGACGAGAAGAGTTGCTCAAGCCTATACTTGATCGGGTAAACGCCATAATTGAAGATGTAGCAAAAGAAAAAGGGTTTGACTATGTCATTGACGTTAGTGCGGGTTCTTTATTATACGTCGATGATGAGTTTGATATCACAGAGATTGTCAGAGACAGGATTGGAATAGAATAGGAAGACAGTCCATTCCATCATGTCCAGTACAGACAACAGGCCTATAGGAGTTTTTGACTCAGGCATCGGCGGCCTCACGGTCGTCGATGCCATTCAAAAGCAGTTGCCACAAGAAGCCATAATCTATTACGGTGACACAGCCCACTTGCCATATGGCGATAAGTCAGCAGATGCCATTCGCTATTACAGCTTGAAAATCTCAAAGTTTCTCATAGATAAAGGTTGCAAGATGGTGGTCATTGCTTGCAATTCAGCATCTACAGCAGCTTATCATGTTCTTACGGACTTCTTTTCCTCAGACACTTTATTTGTTAATGTCGTTGACCCATTGGTCAAGTTTGCCGGTCAGCAACAATACAGTAAAGTCGGCATAATAGCCACTAAGGCCACCATAGCCTCCAAAGTCTACGAACAACGCTTAAAAGAACAGTCCATGAAGCTGGACGTTGTATCTCTCGCTACGCCACTATTTGTACCTATGATAGAAGAGGGCTTCTACAATGACAAGCTCAGTCATAACATTATTGATAACTATCTTTCGGATGATAGATTCAAGGATATTGACGCTTTGATCCTGGCATGTACACATTACCCCCTCATTCGACGCCAGATTTATGAATATTTTGATGGTCAAGTTGACGTTATAGACTCCACAAAGCCGACCGTAGACATCATCAGACAAGAACTAGAGCGCAATGATTTATTATCCGGGGACGACCATCTGCCTACACACCAATTTATCGTTTCAGATGTAAGCCCCACTTTTGAGGAAACGACTAAGATCTTTTTAAACCGCAATATCAACCTCACTCAAGAATCTATCTGGTAGCATTCTTATTGTAGATATTTATTGGGGTCATTCGTTGTTTGCTAAGTTTTTTATATTTTTAGCTGATAAACCTTGATTACATATGAATATTTCCGCCATCGCAGCTGTTGCAAAAAACAATGTCATTGGACACCAAAACGGTATCCCCTGGTACTTGCCTGCTGACTTTAAATACTTTAAGAAGATTACGACCGGGCATCCAATCATTATGGGCAGAAACTGTTATGAGTCTATAGGCAGACCACTGCCAAACAGGACCAATATCATCATAACACGTGACCCGTTTTATCTTGTGTCGGGCTGTGTCGTTGTCCACTCTATAGAAGAAGCCCTCATGTATGCCGAAGACCTGGACGCAGAAGAAGTATTCATTATTGGTGGCGGAGAGATTTACAGTCGAACGGTTCACTTATGGAGCAAACTATTTCTTACAGAAGTAGACTTGGAACCGGAAGGTGAAATATTCTTTCCACAACTTAACTTCGATGCTGAATGGCAAGAAGTGTCCAGAGAAAACCACTTAGCAGATGAAAAAAATGAACATAACTATTCATTTGTAGTGTATGAACGCAAGTAAAAAACAATACTCCCCTGATGAAAGAAGACATCTTACACTTTGTATGGCGCACTAAAAAGTTTGACCTTCACAAGCTAGAGACATCTACCGGTGAGCCTATAGAGATCCTTTCATTTGGTCAGCATAATCACGACCAAGGCCCTGACTTTAGTAATGCACGTGTAAAAATCAATGAAACCCTATGGGCCGGACATGTAGAAATGCACATCAAAAGCTCTGACTGGTACAGACATAGACACGATACAGATCTCGCTTATGAAAACGTCATACTTCATGTCGTGTGGGAAGATGACCAACCAGTCATGCGCAAAGACGGTACAATGATTCCTTGTCTGGTTTTAAAGCAAAGAGTACCTCATCAGCTTACTTACAACTACCAATACCTTCAGGCTTCAGAAACATGGATTCCTTGTGAGAAAGTAATACACAATGTTGATCCGCTGACCGTATCATCGTGGCTGTCAAGATTAGCTGTCGAACGGTTTGTTCAAAAGGCACTGACCTTTCAATCATTAATGAAAGAGACGGCACAGCATGTTGAAGAGTCATTTTACAGGGCATTAATGTCGGCATTTGGCCTACCTCAGAACAAACAGCCCTTTGAGCAGTTAGCTGCTGCCTTGCCACTTTCTCTTATTGACAAGTATAGCCATGATCGGACAATGTTAGAGGCGCTGCTTTTTGGTCAGTCCGGACTGCTCAATAGTAAAGTCGCTCAAGACCCATACGCTCAAGAACTGTGGCAACAATATCAATACTTAATGCACAAGCACAGCCTACAGCCTCTTCCTATGAGCCTGTGGAAATTTGGTAGAATGCGTCCGCCATCTTTCCCTACTGTCAGGCTGGCTCAGTTTGCGGCCATAGTAGCTGATCAGCCAAGGTTGTTTGCAATCATATCCGAAATGGACAGCATCGATGAGATCAAAAAGCTACTCAAAAAACCGGTAAGCCCATATTGGCAAAAACATTATAGATTTGGAGATCAGGGTAAAGGTGACACATCGACCCTTGGGGCGGCTACAGCTGATATCATATGTATCAATACCATATTACCCTTCTTATTTTTTTATGGAAAACAGCGACGAATAGATACCCTCACGGATAAGGCATTGTCTATGCTCGAAGAACTCAAGCCAGAAAATAACAGCAGCATAAAAAACTGGAAAAAATCCGGTATAACAGCCAAAAACGCTATGGAATCACAAGCACTTTTGCAGCTCAAGAAGACATACTGCGATCAGAAAAAGTGCCTGCAATGTAGTATAGGAGCCAAGATCATTCAACAAAAGAATTTACCTTGACTCCTACATTATTTCGCATTAAACACCGACTATAAAGAGTAAGAAAGACCTATCAGCAAAAAGTTTTGAATGTTGCCTGACTCTGATTGTACCATTCTTGTTTCTTGAGGTGCCCATCTGAGAGCATACTCTATACCTACACCTACACCTTTGAACGCTGTAAAGTTGATACCTGACGTCCATGTAAAGTTTGACAGATCAGAAAAATTTTCATAGCTGGCAAATCCGGATAGGTTTGATCTCAGCCTCACACCTTTTATGATTTGCTGCGTATAGTCAACCACTATTTTTGTACCGAGTGAAGACTCAAACCCCAGTGCTTCCTCAGCAATCACAATATTATAGTTCAGTGGATGAAAAACGGCGACAAGATTAGGCAAAGGCGTGTACGTGATACCCACACCTGCGTCAATGTACCCCGGATTGAATCTATTCTCCAAAAGCGTTGCTCTGAGCTCTCCTAGAGCAGAATATGCTATCTTATCATTTATCTTCCTACCATATAATGATGTCACTTGAAGAACATCCACTGTTGGTTCCAAATTTCTCGGGCTATCCGGGTCATTTCTATCAAGAGTTTGCCGCTGATATCCAAGACTTACTATGGCATTATTTCTCCAAAATGATTTTTCCTGGATATAATTTGCAAACCCATTGAATGAGCCCATGATCATCTGTGTCGTAGAGTTGGCATTAGGGTTGAGTTGCCAATTGTCCAGATACGTCGAGTTAAACCCTAGTGTCACGCCAAACCCTGTTTTCCAGCCATATGTAGGCGGTATCAACCCTTTCGTCTTATTGATTTCCGCTTCCAGTTTTTTTACCTCTCCCTGAAGCTCACCAATTCTAGCCTGCAGCGAATCTTTGTTAACCTCGGCCTCTTGTGCCACAGCACCGGCCACTAGAAACAAAGCCATCGCCCCGGTTATCATCGTTTTGATAAATGTCATCTTGTCTGTTTTTATAATATTGTAAAGTAAAGATTTCTTTCCATACAAAGGCAACTATCCATTACGCAAGTTTGCCACCTTGTCAATTCATATATTTTAGTGCTTACAGAATATCGTAAACCGCACCAATGCAAATCTATAAATTATTTTCTTTTATAATATTTAAATTGAAGTTTTTTACTTTCGTACTCTTAGTGCCATTTTGTGTCTTTTGGGTGTGTCCCTTCGGGTCAGGCTATGCGCTTATATTCCTTGCTGTCTCATGGGTAGTCACTAGCTGCTCTACGGCATTAATTACTATGATAGCTCACATGGATAAACTTAATTCGGTTTTTCATTATCATCTTAGTCGACGCTGAGCCAGAGGCGCTCTAATTTTATTGTAAGATTTAAAGAGCATTCTTAGTATTGGATTCAAATCAAGGTTTAGTCGATGCTGAGCCAACTCTGGCTTCAGCATCGAATGTTCCTAAGCCGAAGGCTTAATACCATTTACTCATATTGCTTTTATATTTTTTATGTTATTCGTGAATCTCCATCGTCGATTTTAAGCCGTAATACAAATTTCTAAAGCATAGTTCGGGTTTAATATTTGGCAAACGCTTTATTATAGTCTCGGTGTTTAATTATTAACTTTGGCTCACAATACACCTGCCATTTATAAACTATGGTCTGTGTTAATCATTTTAATTGAAGGCTTTCTCATAATTACCCATGATGTGGGCTGGAGTATACAGCATTTGATGTAGAAGACTTGCGAATGGAGTGTAATCGTCACTGTAGGAGAGCAAGTACCATTAGATGTATGTTATCAATCACTAAAACATTGAGATTTTGTACTCCAGTATACACAGTTATGATCTGAATTAGCCGGAAACCAAATCAGATGAATATGTCAGAAAAGAAACTGTTTCTATTAGATGGTCATGCTTTAGTTTACAGGGCTCATTTTGCCTTTATTACAAGACCATTGATCAATTCTAAAGGCGTAAATACTTCAGCCATGACTGG